>NZ_JASJOR010000012.1:0-259203 GCF_030068545.1 Xanthocytophaga flava
GGGTTTGTTGGCTTTTGGGCAAATCCTTCTTAAATTTGTTCAAAAGCGATGGGAGTAGTTTTTCTTCTTTTTTCACACATTGATAACTACTACTGCCTCGCTTTTATTCCGTTTGTCCAGCAGTCAGCTAAAAGTTACTGACTTTACCATACTGTCCTGATTATCATTTTGTTGTGTGATAATCTGAAAGCAATAAAGTGTTACTATTTCCTGTACTACCTATGCTATGACTGTAATATACAAGACACAATAGTTCGAGACAGAGAAAATAGAGTAAAACAGGTGTCAGAGTAAGTAAATAAGATCACAACCAATAGCCTATTTGTTAGGATAGGTATCACTATAACTTTCCTCCACAATTTACCTCATAGGTTACAGTCTCCATATAGTAACTTGAATCTTTCTGCTGCTTATTGAAATAGGTAACATCAAACCGTATTTCCTTTTGTATTCTGTTTTGAGTTGGTACATCCATTTCCGGATCTATCTCGCAATCAACAATAAAATTCATTCTTGCTGTATTATTGTCAATAGGCAAAGGATGGTTGTAGGCCTCAATGGAAGTCAGAGAATATTGATTATACAACTCCGTAGGGAAAGAAATGACCAGATGTAGTGTATCTCCTGGCTGGTAAAAATCCTTGTCCTTTTGAAAATCGAGTTTAGGCTTTGGTGAATTTGAAATGCTTGTTGGTAACATATCTTGCTGGGATTGATCTTTGGGTGTACAACTATATAAGATGAGTAGAAGGTATACGTAGTATTTCATTTGTTATATATTTCTTGGGCTTTTATGTTGGATCTTCTTACTTACACATTCAACTACTACTGATTTCTGGTCTTGTAACCTTTACCTTTTAAACAATGGATAAACTTAAGAAAGCTTTCGACTTTATTTGCTAGGGTTTTTTAGTAATAACACGAATCAGATAATATCCAATGGGGCTCTATGCTCCGTTTGTATTGTCTGTTTTGTCAGGCGTATTTTTGTTTAATCCTATTTCTTAAAAGTAATAAGGCGATTTTCATCTGCATCTAGTGCTAGTTCTGCATGTTTTCTGCTGTCTTCATTTACAGTGGATAACACAAGTTGTGTTTCAGTGACATCTTCAATAGTATATATTGGCTGGAGAAAATGTTTTGAAAGAAGTATAATATGCATCTCTCCATTACTATTTTGTAAAGTGAAGCTACCTTCGTCAAATGGTTTATCTACTCCTTCATTACTTACTTCATAAATTTCGTACTCTTTTGGCTCATTGAATATGCAGCGTATGATTTTATGGTCTGTGGATCTTGTCCAGGTAGTATATAAGAGTTCAAATGTTTTTGCTTCTGTCATTTTGCGATGATAAATCAAATGAAAACCAGACAGGCTAAAAAATGATGCCTGTTTGTAGTGTAAAGAGCTATTTTTTCTATACGAGAAGGATTTTTGGATTCGTTTTTCGCTGCTCTAATCATTTGTTATCTTTTTCGCTTTCGTTATGAGAGTAAATCTTTCTTTGCATAAGAACAGACACAAGTAAGAGATATGACTCACATTTACGACTATCAAGGCCAGACAATTACAATAAAAGCAGGTAAAAAGGAAATCTATTTTGAGGTGTTGGATATTAGTATTGAAGGTGGTCCTATTCCTGTAAAAGAAATCTTTTCTGATCAGATCATTGACTCTCATACCTCAATTGGGATCATGCTTACAGTAAGGAATAGAGGGCATCTGCTTACAGATAAACAAGTAGCAGCTTTGCTTAATCCGCCTCTATTTATAAAGATACCCGATATATTGGAAGGTCAAGGCAGGGTATGGACATATGAAGACACACATATATGTTTCTATTTTACTGGAGGCATTACCAACATTAATGGAAAGGTAGTAGAAGCTATCAATGAAACTATTCATAAGCTTGTTGAGTTAAGAGCTAGGCAAACCGGATAGATAGTCTATCAAATACCCTCAAATTGAGGGGAGTTGATGCCTTATAGTATATTTTTTCCTTATGAGAAACGTCGATGTATTGACATTTACTTTTACCTGGGTCTGATATGATCAGAGGCAGATAAAGGATCCTACTTATTTGTGAGATTTTAGAATTTACGAAAGCCTACCTTGTCTCACCATGGGTCCTCTCCCTTTGGAGTGAAAAAACCGTCTCTAAACGACCAGACAACATACATCAGAAATACAAGCAAGAGTATCAGGGCAAAAAATACCATCATAACAGCTGTAAACCTGCCTTCTCTGCTTTTAATCGTAAAATAAAAAAAGAACACCGTGCTGAAAAAAGCTGGGTGTAATAGCCGAAAAATTTGGATTGGGGACTTATACTCGCCATTATGAAAATATAGCATATCAATCCTAAGGTATACAGAAGACATATAACCGCTAACGGTTTAAGTTCATCCTGAGAATCTTCCAGCTTTTGTTTTTCTTTTGGCTTTGTTTCCATACGATATGCGATCTTATTCTATATTGAATTTTGAAAAGCTTGTCTATGGGTCCTATTTTCGGGACAGGACACTTTGGGGATAGATAAAAGTAAAAGTATAGCCTTGATCCAATGAAAACAATATACACGGTTACTATCAGCACCTTTTCTCATTAATGGCATAGAATCAGTAGTTCTCTCGGTTTTTTTACAAATAGTAAGCAACTCATCTTTATTGTCAGACTGAATGTTTATTCGTATACTATATCCGTTATTATTTCTTTTGGTGTCTGTCGCTCATGCTCAAGCGCCAAAAGAAGACCCCAAATACACAAAGGCTGTTTTACATTTTAAGTCCCTCTTCAATGAAGGCAAATACGACAGTATTTTCTCTCTGTTTTCATCTGATATGAAAGCGCAAATACCCATAGATAAAACAGTAGACTTTCTAAGTGCAACAAAAAGTGTTTCAGGTAAGATGGTGTCGACCAACTTTGAAAGTTATGAATCGTCCTATGCTGTTTATAAGGCCCAGTTTGAAAGAAGGGTCTATTCCTTCTATATTTCACTCAACAACAGTCAAATTAATGGACTTCTGTTGCAGCCTTACATGCCAGCCAATCTTCCTAAACTAAACCGGAATCTATCAAAACTAATCCTACCCTTTAAAGGTAGGTGGACAGTGCTTTGGGGTGGGGATACAAAAGAACTCAATTATCACGTGGAGGTCGCCATGCAAAAAGGTGCCTTTGACTTTATTGTTACTGACTCAACTGGCAAGTCTTACAGAACTGATAGTAAGACAAATCAGGATTATTATGCATTTGGAAAAGAGATTCTTGCCGTGTGTGATGCACAGGTCATAATGGTAGTTGACGGCATTAATGATAACGTTCCTGGTACAGTAAATCCACTGTTTGTTACGGGTAACACTGTTATCTTAAAAACAAGTAAGAACGAATTCATTGTGTATGCTCATTTTCAGAAGCATTCAATCCTGGTAAAGGAAGGCCAAATGGTCAGACAAGGTGATTTGTTAGGTAAGTGCGGAAACTCGGGTAATTCGACCGAACCTCATTTGCATTTTCACATGCAGAATGTAGAAGACATGAATGTTGCTACAGGTGCAAAATGCTACTTTACGAACATTATTGTAAATGGAGTCAAAAAAGCAGAGAGTTCACCCATTAAAAATGAAAAAGTGGAAAATCAAAACTAATTCTGCAAATGTGCAAGGGTTGGTTAACCTGTATTTAGACCACCTTCCCAGGTCAAAGTGCATATATATGGTTTGGTAAAGTGTTCTGAGTGCAATTCGAATGGTACTCAAATTTGTTTAGGATGACATAGTCAAACGTGTTTTATCCTCCATTTTCTGCTCGATAATTTCAGACAATAACCTATATTCTTCGGCTGTCATTCCTGCTTTGGGCAACAATAAACTCTGGGACTCATTGAGATGAGTGTCTGAGAGAATAATAAAGGTTTCTGAAATGAGATATTGTTGAAAAGTACTCCAAGAAAATATATGAGGAACTGTATCCTCATAAAGCGTTACCTGTAAATCGTCTATCTCCAGAATGTAACTTTTCACTTTTGATTTGTGGGCAATCCAATCTTCGACAGCCTTCTTTTTCGGACTTTGTGCTGATAGAATCTTACACTTTGCGTTATAATGGGGTATATACACGCACATGCCCAAAATCAGAGCGAGTATTCCTATTTGTAGACAAACAGGATAAAAGTAGGTAAGTAGAAATAAAATAGCAGTCACACCAAACAATAGTTTAAAGATAACTGCATATACACTATGAATCTTATTAAATAACTGTATACCCTTGTCCCATCCTATTTGATATATGGCTCTGATTTGATCTGGTACAAACTTGATGTGAATTTTTAGTGGCAGTTCTATTGGCATATAAAGTAGAAAGGTTCATGTGTCCCATTTTCGTGACAAGACACTTTTGGGATACTATCATATCTGATCAGTCCAGAGTAGTGAGTTTAAGAATATGCTTGCTTTTGGGTGCCAAGTGGATCTCTACTATTTGATTCGCCATATTGCCCATACGTAACAGTCTGCATGGTGCTCGTCCGGATTATTCTTTATTAATGCCTCTCGTATTGAGTAAGCTTTCTCATAAAAGGGAATCAAACCATAAACATTAAGGTCCTTAGGAGAAAATGTTTCCTCAAATCCACCGCAATTGGTTAAAGCACTAGCGCTTCCTTCTGTATCTACTAAATCATAACCTATAAATTCAGCGTTAGCTAAAGCTATCCTTTCACAGCCTTGTTCAGGTTCTTTGACTACAGCTAGAATATGATAAAGAGAATTGTCTGTATCCTTCAACTTAACTTTTAGGTAATTCAGATCTGAATATTGGTCTGAAGTAAAGTTTTCCCAAATCAAATACTCATTATCCTTTTCAAAATCGGCCTCTACGATAGAAGGACAAAGCATGGGATCTAACGAGATTACCTCTTGTAAATGGCATAGCTTAGACCATGCTACATAGTTAATCCAACTTTCACCATTATGAGGACCAAACTTCTCTATTGCTGTATAGCGTATTTGCATTTTTGTATCCGTACGGGCAACCCGCCTTTTTTGTATATAAAGATAAGGAACTTCTTAAACTAGGCTACATGGTCATACAGATACCCTTTTCCAGCGGTTAGATAATAAATCACTGAATTTACCTATATATATACGCTTTGTGACTGTGACGGTGGTCTGAGTGCAATTTGGAAAGCTCTGAAACCACACTATTTACTTTTGTTTTTGTGGAGGATCAAAACGGAGTATGCTATCATTAGCATTAGTAGTAATCACCAAAGTAGAGTCCCGATTATTGATTCTGCATTGATGAGAAAAGTATTTCGTACATATAGAATCTATTTTATTGTGTTTGATGAGCCAATTTTTATTGGACAGAACTGAATCAGCAATAGATTGGTACAATCGACTTATTACTTCAGGGTTTTTATCTTCCATCGGTTCCGAAGGCCTAATCTTTTGAATATACTGATTGATTTCATTATAACTCCTTTCAGCTTCCAATAAGCATGTTATTGAAGAATCCAAGTGAGTATGAATAGGTTGATAACTGTAAATTTGAAATTCTCTTACTGTATCAACGGGACTGGGATGAGTTAATAGGTAATGGATATCTTTGTGAACTTTGGCTTCACTTATTGCTTGTGCATTTTGTTTTTCCTGTTGTTTGGTGGTACAGCCAATAAATAGATACAAGTTTATAACAAGGCAGAGCAGTTTTTTCATGGATGAGATATAGAACAATCACCATTAATGCTATTTGCTCTCAAAAGGAAACACACAGTCTATACTTACTTGTATTAATATTTCTTCTCAACCTTTGGTTTCAACATATCCTGCGTGAGTTCAATAGCGGAGGGAACATGTTGCATCTGTATTCGCTGCTCTATTACCTTCCTGGAAAACTTGCCTCTAATGTATGTCTTTGGAACCTTGCCACTGGAAGCCCAATTCTTAAGTATGCTGATGAGCCAAGGGTTCAAAGTAAGAGTTGTATTCGCTGTGTTTCATTTTTGTGGGAGAATACACGAAAATAGGCACGAAATAACAGGATAAAAAGACAAAGGTTACCTTTTATTTGAGGGACTCATTAATGTCATTATCTTCAGTAAACCCAAAATGCCTTCAAAATTTAAAGTTCTACTTGTGTTCAGTATTATGAGGGGAATAAGTACCTTAGGTTTTATTATTTCAGTAAAAGATTATTATAAGATATGTAGATATTATACGAAAATAACTACTGGTAAAGTTGTTTCTAAAAAATTTAAAGATATCCGTTTCAAAAACGTTTACTCAGTTAGATATTGTATTGATTTAACAGACTGTTATCTGGCTACAAACAATCAAGTATTAGTCGGCTATGATATAGGAGATAACTTTACTATAAGATACGATCCTGATAAGCCGGGAAGATCCGTTATTGATATAGGTTCGGAAACATATGAGCCTCCATTAAAGGTATTCCCTTTTTTTATCATCCTTTCCCTGCTCTTATTTTTGAGGCTATATTATCCAAATGCCAGGATTTGGGATAAGTTTGATAAGCAATAAAGCCCCATAGCACTGTCTACAGGGCTTTGTTATTTATGAGAATTTAATTCTTTACATCATCAGGATATCTCAGCGCTGCTTCTGTTAACTGTGAGGAATACGTGTAAATATCTTCCAATGTATCTATTGGAAGTCGGTTCTCTTTCTTTTCTCCATCAAATAGTCCAATATATTTCTTTCCTTCCAGATACAGGCGACATACCGGACGACGGTTGTTATCATCCATAAAGATTGCAAAATAACTCTGAGCATCACGGTAGGTAATACGTTGGCTTCGTACACTGCCTCGCAAAATAGATTTTACTACAAAAAAGGCTTCAATCTCTTCCTGTGTAGTAATCACCTTATTTACTTTATCCTCTACAATGGGTTGTTCTGCTGGTTGAGGTTGAGCTGCAGGAGTTTCTATCGTAGGTTGGGTTGCCTCTGTAGTTAATGCATTCTTTAATCGTTCATTGATACTATCATTGATTAACTGAGCAAATGTCTTGCGAACGATAGAACTAAACTGGTCAATCACTTTAGGCGTCAGTCGTCCATTATAGACCTGAGAAGCAAAGTATTTAACAAAGGGCTCAGAAGGAGAAACCAACTGGCTGGAAAGGATGCTACGGATTTCCCGTGAATATTTCAGCTCACTGGCAGAACTTAAAATCTCCTCTACATTAAAGACTGATTTGTGAAATTTCTTTAACTCACTGATTACACTTTCCCTCAGATCTGTAATGTTGAATTCCAGAAAAGGACTTTCATCCATTTTATTAGGTTCTTCCAGGTCAGTATAGAAACGGTAGATAATGCCATTGGTGAGCATGGCAAAACGAGTCTTGGTTACATGAAAGTAGCGATGTAGCTGTGAGTTATGTACATCCAGTTTTTCTCCATGCCATTTACATTCGACGATCAGGACTGGTGTTCCATCTTTGAAGATACAATAATCAACTTTCTCTCCTTTTTTAATACCAATGTCTGCTACAAACTCTGGTACTACTTCCATCGGATTAAATACATCATACCCTAATGCAGAAATGAAGGGCATGATAAATGCGTTCTTGGTTGCCTCTTCGGTTTGAATCTGGTCTTTAAGACGAGATACCTTTTCTCCGATCACTTTGATCAGATCAATAAAATCACTCATGAAACAAGAATAGGATTAGATGTACAATTACTGAGGATTCAATAGAAACCTATTGAAAAAAAGGAATTAAGGCGTTTGTAAGGTAAATTGAAGGCATTAAGACTTCTAAAAAAATATCAGACTATAAATCGTGTAAAAAAACTACAATCTTAATCTGGAGAAATGCAATATCTGTAAAGGGTAATAGTTGTGCAATACCACAAAGGGGGTATTTTTAGGGTGTTTTCCCATTGTTTAAATACCTACTAAACAAAAGAAGCCTCAGTACATACTGAGGCTTCTTTTGTGTTTATGGGATAAAGAGGAGTTTACTTATTTTCTACTGGAGACATTTTGATAACCTGTCCATATTCATCCAGAAAGAATTCGGATGCAATCTTCATCCTTTTGCCTTTATTTTTTTTGTTGAATAACTATGCTTAACTATATATTTGACCCTTGGCATTTCTTTATTATCAACTGTATCCATTAAGGGCTTATAGGAAGCCCAGTTCTTAAGGTTTTCTTTTAGATAAAGCCTTACTGGCTCAACAGTTCCAACAAACTTTACTTCAATAGGGTACTCTGGAAAAGGAGGCGGAGGCATTGTTACTAACGAAGCAGTCACCTCAACCTTAGGAGAAGAACAGGATACTAGAAATAATAACAGTAAATACTTTTTCATTTTATATAGGTTAGAACGCTTTATGTATTAATTCTAAAACGTTAATCATTGTGATTTTTTTCTACACACAGGTTCTTCAGTATTCATCTAGGATCTTCTCTATGCCTTCTTGAGGATCTTGATAATTTGGGGTTCGGTAAAACGGGTCTTTTTCATAAGGACAAGAGAAGTCGGTTAATAAAGCTAGTACATTTTTCGATTTAATCCCTGTCTGAATTTTGGGGGACCTTACAACTTTAGCTTCCTACACAAGGTTTTAAAACTGTTTCCTATTTAGATATAAGCATTATCTATGTTCCTTATAGATAGTATAAATTATATTGATGTTTTCTTGTGTCTAATTGTTTGATTGTATATATTCGCCTATGCGATTATAGGATTTAGTAATTTGCTTTATAACTCGTTGTTGGAAAATAGGGAACGTTAAAATGCAGAAGACATGTTAATCAAAACTACACAAGGAAAGGCTACAAAGAACAAGACAATTAAGAATGTAGAAATTAAAACGGGACTAAACATTATTAAAGCTGATGAAATGCCAGAGTCGACCATTCTCTATATATACTCAATCCGACTCAAAGGTCGCATTATAAATTCTCTTATATTCTGTCTTTTCTCATTAATTGTGTTTTGGATATTTAAAGATAAAATGGATATTAACTTCCTGTATAAAACCTTAAAACTGCTTCCCTTTTAGTTACAGTCCTTAGCTTCCTACTCAAACTGCTAAATACTTGTCGGTTCTCCATTAAGAAATCGCGGGACTTTATTGTCCCGTCTATTATCTTGTATAACCTAATGCAATCGCGATTGCTTCAAGTCCAGTCGGATAACTATTATCCGGACTAACTAATAAACCCCTCTCTAAAATTAAATTTCTTTCTGCCTGTATTGCTAAGGATAAAGCTTCAAAATCAGTTAGTTTAAACTGTTTTTGTAATTGTTTCGCATCTTGGATAACATCATTAGAAATCGCCATATTGTTAAGTAAAAGGGTGAAATTGCAAATTAATAATCTAGTGAATTGTCATTTAGTTATCTGTCTTATTTTTTATCCGATAAAATCGGGAGATAAAAAAGCAATCTGCTTTTTACTACCGTTTCACGGAGATAAAATTTGATTTCAGATTTTACTATTTTAAAAGATTTCGATTTTCATTCAAATAGTCCCAACATAAATCGAAGTTCTCTAAGTAATATGCCCGTTTGGAGATGTCATTCCCTAAAATTGGTAGGCTAATGGCAAGTACAGTAGGCGAAAGAACATATGGATTTCACACATTTGCTCGCAGGGTTAAGTTAATTGATGGTGTGTTGAATAGTTTCATACAATCTCCTGATTTAGCACATAAACACATTGCTGGACCTGAAAAGGCTGCTGCGTAAGGCAGTCGTTGTCTATCAGATTATAGAAGACAATTACGGTAGACATAATCTTCTGATACAGTTTAAACCTGATAAAGCTTTGCTACCTAATCCGTTGTCGTTTCCTGTAACCGTAATGATTACAGGGGACAACTACTGCCTGTTTCAGTGTCTATTCAAAAATATTGGTGAGTATGATCCCAAACGAAAGAAGCAATACACGGTAGAGGTTTACTGCTTTGACTGCGAGGAGCTACTAACGAAAATGCATCGGTTTGGATTCTTGCCTAACAATGCCAAAAAGAAGATTGACGCTGTTGCAGAGAAAGAAGGGTATGGGTATGCTCGTAAAAGCAGACAAAAGAAAGCAGACAAGAATAGATAAATATTTGATGGCTCAAAAGTGAGTCATCCTGATTCCTCAACTTTGAGGGATAATGTTCTTTGACTTAGTGGGAATGAAGGCTAAAAAGTAAAAGCACTTTACACTTTACTTTACACAAAAATAAAAATGCCTTAAATTGACGAAATTTAAGGCATTTTAGTGCTCCCGAAGGGAGTCGAACCCCTATCATCAGAACCGGAATCTGACATTCTATCCATTGAACTACGGAAGCAAATGGAGCGCAAAACTAGGAAAAGTTTTGTAATATGTAAATAGTAACAGCGTATATTTTTTCTTACGGCCTTTGGGAAGGCAAAAGTATACCTGTCTCTAGTGGAATCTAGAGAAAATTGAAATGAAATCTGAAAGTAGTATGGTCTATAATCAGACTGCCGCCACGGATGCCACATCAGCGGTAGACTGTCTGGAAGAAGTGCGGAGAGATACCGTGTTTGTGAAACGATTGAGTATAGAGCTCCCTACGGAGTCAAATCGCGGTGATGTGCTTACGGTATAGCTATATCTGGATGTAGAGGCAACGGCTGCATATACTGGTGAAGCAGGTGTTGCAGAACTACCTGAACGACTGAGTTTAGCTTTGTAGGTTGGTGTAATCGATTGTTTTTGAGAGGATTGTACTTGTTTTACAAAGTGTAGGGCTTTGAATAGTTCAAAATCCATAAACTCATACTGCTCTTCCTGTTCCAGTCTTTTCCAGCTATCGTAGGCTGTTTTAATACGAATACGTACTGCATCGCGCTTTAGTTCTTTGAGAACATACTTAGCTGCATTGTCCTTATCTTTTTTCTTTTCCAGTACAGCCAGATGGTACTCATTACGTTTGTATTGGGCATTGACCTCTTTATACTCTTTTTCTGCTTTTTTGAGTTGCTTGTCACGTTCTTTGGAAGCAGGTTGGGCTTCGAGTTCATCCTTGTGCTGAGTGGCATGTGCCAACAGCTTAGTGAGAAGAGTTTGGTCTGCAAGAGATTGTTTTTCATCTTGCTGAATAGCTTTGATGCGCTGTCCCATTCGGAATAGTTCGTGATTCAGGCGGGCTTCATAGACCATCAGTCCATAATAGTCAGATTTGTATTTGCGAATGGCTGTTGTATTCGTGTGATAACGTGGCATATAATGATCTGGTTGAAGTCCTCTATGTAAGTATTTTAGTACTCTACAAGATACAAAAAAAAGACATGCAAATTTGAGATTATTCAAAGAAAAAATCATGGAATACCAGGTTTTTGTAGGATTTTTCTGTTTTTTAAGTAAAGTGCTAAGTCTCAGGGCTTAATAGGCTGAGTTGACGGTTTTGACTGCATCCTTGAAAAGATTTTACTTCTTTTTGTTCTATTTCTTGATATACCTTTTCCTGTCTTTCAGGGAGCTGGGACGCTTATTCTGTTTGTGGTTTTTTCTGGAAACAAAGAAAGTCACTGGTACGGTGTCCACCCGTGCCCATATTGAGAGCAGCTTCCGCTCAATGCAGTCAAGGTAAGAAAACCACTCAAACTACCTCACCTGTCCTTCTGGAGGAATCTTCCTGCCGTTGGCGGGACAGGCGTGGCAAGACGGGCGTCCGATTTGGAAATAATTCTTTTCTCTCAGAAAGGAAACGTAGCTCTATTTGTCACAAGATTCTTTCAGAAGGACAATAAAGAAAGATGAAAAAAAAGAAATAAACTTCCTTAAGTTGACAGTATTGAGCGGACGCTTGCGCCAGAAACTTTCTTTGTTTCCACAAAAGATATGGGACACGATAAGCCGCAAGGGGTGCCCCTACAGGTTTTTGGATTGTCACAATTTGTCATTGGGTAACCTTGGGTAATTGATGGGTAATATTATGGGTGAGTTTAACCCGTTGATAATCAATATAGGTAGGATGGGTAGGATTAGTCCGTATGTCCCGTGCGTAGTAATATTATATATATACTATATATATACTATATATCACCCTCTATTTCCCTATTCTTTAGAAGAGTTTCCAGCTAAAATTCTTGCCCATCTTACCTCTACTGATTATCAACGGGTTAAACTCTACCCAGAGGCTACCCATACTTACCAAAGCCACCCAGCTAATGAATCAGACTAGGCTGACACACTCATGGCAAGGATTTTCTTCTGGACGAAATAGCCATAGCGCTTCTGATTGCCAGTGCCTTTCACTGCTTTTTTTCATTTGAGAAAATAAAATGGGACAAGATAAGGAAGAAAGTATAGTCCTTTCAAGAGGGCATAAAGGATAAAAAATAAATAAGAATAACAGGGCTATTTTTTCTGAAATTCTCAAAGTTGAAAAAGTTATGAGATAATAAGGATCAGGAGCAATTGTTTTTGGTGATCATGTCATGGTGTGATAAAGAACTACCATGCTGCAAGCTAAGTAATGGAAATATCAATAGACAAATTCTGGTCGAGGAATTTCTAAATGAGACAGATGGAATGATAAAAAGAAGACCAGAGCCAACTCTGGTCTTCTTTTTTTTATCTTCTGCGGAAACTGTTCCGCAGTTTAATCTCAGTCAGTTTACGCTTGGTATCCAGTGGGAAATCCCCTTTCATCACCCAGTCATAAAAGGCAGGTTCCTTATCAAGCACTTCTGTAACCAGTCTGTCTTTGTGTTTACCAAAGTTAAAAATCTCCTGTCCCTTGTCATTTATTACCATACGACCTGCCAGATCTACCAGCTTATGGGCAGTGATCTCATGCAGCTTTTGCATATCGTTGTGTACAGGCGTATATTCTTTGCCGTTTTCATCTTTAATTGCCACTCCATTGTAGCGTTCTACCTGAGCACACAGGACTTCAAATGTAGCCACTGTATCTGCTTCTGCACTATGGGCATTCTCAAGTTCTTTCTGGCAATAGAATTTATAGGCAGCTGGTAAACTGCGGGGTTCCATCAGATGGAATATCTTCTGGGCATCAATGATTTTGCGGCTGTCCAGGTTAAAATCAAGTTCTACCCGTAGAAATTCTTCAACCAGCAGCGGAATGTCCAGACGTAATACATTAAACCCGCCCAGATCAGCTCCTTCAAAGAACCGGAATATATCATGGGCTACTTCCTTAAAGGTCGGCTTGTCTTTGATATCTTCATCATAGATGCCATGAAACACACTGCTCTCAGGAGGAATAGGGATGGTAGGGTTGATGCGCCATGTTTTGATGTTCGTTTCACCATTAACAAGTGCTCTGAGTACACTGATCTCCACAATTCGATCTTTGACAACATTAGTTCCTGTGGATTCGATGTCGAAAAATGCAACCGGTTTTTTTAGCTTTAGAGAATGCATGTGTATTTTTTTAGATACCAGATTAGACTTCAGCCTACACGATGAATCTGTGAATGCATCTTGCAGGCTGTTTTCATGCAGAACCTTTGTATGGCACTAAGGGTTCTAGTCAAAAAAATTAAAGAATATGACTACTCAGGCTTTTCATATCTAAGCCGTTGTAGTTGCCAGAACTCATCATTAAAAGATTCGTATCTTGCCAGCTTTGTTTCAGCAAAAATTCTTTTAATGCTTCGCTATCCGTAAATACCTGAAGATCGGGTCTGTTAAATGCTATTTTGATGTCTTTTTCACTAAGAGGCTCCAGTCGTTTGTGTTCAACTGTATGAGGATTATAGTAGGCAACAGCAACATCGGCCTTATTGAATGTGTCCTTATATTCTTTCAAAAAAGTTTTGTTCAGGCTGCTAAATGTATGAAGCTCCATGCAGGCAATCAATTTCCGCTTGGGGAACTGTGCTTTTACAGCTTGTGTAGTAGCTTCTAATTTGGAAGGAGCATGGGCAAAGTCCCGGAAGAATGTAGTGTTGGCATTGCTACCTACAATCTCCAGTCTGCGGGCGGCACCCTTAAACGAAGAAACAGCCCGATAGAATTCAGCTTCTTCTATTCCGATCCGTTCCAGCACGGTTTTAGCTGCACTGATGTTACGCATATTGTGTTCACCAAATATGCTTACCGGTATTTCCTGATTGTCTGATGTAAGCAGATAGGTTTTACCCTCTTTGATGCGATGTGGATGGGTATCATATTCCTGACGTGCTACATCTTCACGTTCTTTACGGCAGATTACAGTTACCAGATCATCATTTTTATCAAAAATAAGTGAGCCGGCTTTAGGTGTAGACTCTGCAAAGAGTTCGAATTGCTTCACATATTCATCAAAGTCAGGATATACATTGATATGATCCCAGGCAATGCCACTCATCAGACCAATATGGTGTTGATAATACAAAAACTTAGGCTTACGATGAATAGGTGAGGCAAAGTATTCGTCGCCTTCAATAACGATAATCGGAGCATCATCCGTAAGCTGAACCATTGTCTCAAATCCTTCTATCTGAGCTCCTACCAGATAGTCAAACTTCCGGTTCAGGTGTTTCAATACATGCAGAATCAGAGAGGTGATAGTGGTCTTCCCATGGCTTCCTACAATGACAATGCGTTGTTTGTTTACAGAATGCTCATAGACAAACTCCGGATAAGAATACACTGGCAAACCAAGTTCCTGAGCTTTTTTCAATTCAGGGTTATCCTCACGGGCATGCATACCCAGAATGACAGCATCAATACCTGAATGAATCTTTTCTGGATACCATCCGTCTTTCTCTGGCAACAGCCCATGCCGTTGCAGGCGACTTCGCGATGGGTCCAGAATCTCATCATCAGATCCTGTTACGGTAATTCCTTTTAGATGTAGCGCTATGGCCAGATTGTGCATTGCTGCACCGCCAATGGAGATAAAATGTATATTTTGTAATTTGTCTTTCATGAAGTTGGTCTCTAAATAGCTTTCAAAATATAGCCTGTTTTTGTATATACAGGCTGATAGTAAAGCAGATCAGCATTTCATTTTTGAAGCAGGGTGCAAAAATAGATAAGTCTGTCAGATTTACCATAGCTTGGTACGAATGAAAAAAAAAATTGTTATAGCCGCTTTCTCAGGTTATATACCTATATTTGTAAAATTTTTCTAGCTGAAATTACCTGTTTTTCATTTGGATAAGAAGAAATTGACTTCCTCTATACCTGTGGGCACAGTATTTTCAGTCATCAACAATACTAAAATAGTTTCTTAAAAAGTAATAGTTACCCATTTAGTATTCTTTATTCTTCTTAAATGATTAGCCGAAGTTCCAATCTCAATGGCGTGAATTATGAGATTCGCGGACCCATTTATGAGCAAGCTGTCGCACTAGAGAAAGCCGGTCATTCCATTATTAAATTACACATTGGCAATCCGGCACCGTTTGGTTTCAATACCCCGGCGCACATTCAGCAGGCCCTTATCGATAACCTGGCCAAAGCCCAAGGCTATGCAGCCTCAAACGGTATTCTGGAAGCCCGAGCGGCAGTCGCGAAACATTATACACAGAGAGGAATACAAGGCATCACAGAAGATACTGTTTTCATTGGAAATGGTGTCAGTGATCTGATCATGTTAAGTTTACAGGCATTACTGGAAAGAGGCGATGAGATTCTGCTTCCTATGCCTGATTATCCTTTATGGACATCTGCTGTTCGTTTGTGTGGTGGAAATGCAGTCCATTATGTATGTGATGAACAGGCCGACTGGATGCCTGATCTGGAAGATATTCGTAAGAAAATTACGCCTAAAACCAGGGGATTGGTAATTATTAATCCCAACAACCCTACAGGTGCAGTATATACGCGGGAGACACTGGAAGGTCTTTTACAAATAGCCAGAGAGCACAATCTGATCATATTCTCCGATGAGATCTATGACCGGATTCTGTATGATGATGCCAAACATATCTCTATTGCATCCTTAGCTGATGATGTGTTGTGCCTTACCATGAGTGGCCTGACCAAAAACTACTTTGGTGCAGGTTTCCGGGCTGGCTGGCTGGTTCTGAGCGGTAAAACCAAAGAGGCGCAGGATTATATGGAAGGGCTGATGTTACTTGCTACCATGCGGGTGTGTAGCAGTGTACCTGCACAATACTGTATTAAACCTGCACTGGAAGGTTACCAGCACATCGATGATCTGGTATTGCCAACCGGGCGTTTATATCAGCAGCGGGATGCTGCTGTGCAGGCCATTAATGCGATTCCCGGATTGAGTTGTGTGACTCCTAAAGGTGCTTTTTATCTGTTTGCGAAAATAGATACTACTATATGTCCTATTGAGAGTGACAAACAGTTTGTGATGAGTGTACTCAAAGATGAGAAAGTATTGGTAGTTCAAGGCTCTGGTTTCAATTACCATACATCTGATCACTTCCGTGTGGTGTTCCTGCCTACGGTAGACCAGCTAACCGAAGGTATTTCCCGTATAGGGAAAGTAGCCGAACGTGTGGCAATGACAGAAAAAGTATAGGACAGCAATAATCCTTGATTTATACTACAGATCCTTCTGCTGAAGCTATTGTTTCCTGCAGAAGGATTTTTTCTTTTATAGTAGCAGGGCATGCTTTTTTAGATGAGGTAGTATATACCAAACCTCGTTTATATGGCTACTGTAAAACAGTCTAAAAACTACAGCACCAACCTGGATGCTACCATAGAGATACTTAACAGAGATGCCGGCGTTTCGGCAACCTTAGCTATTCGGAATGTAATAGATTGGATCAATACACTTTCTGTAGAAGGATTGATACCAGTAGCTAATCAACTGGAACAACTGGAAGATTTACTTTCTGCTCCTGAGCGGGATGCTGTCAAGATTGCTGATTGTATGGATACGCTAAGTAAACTTACGCTGGAAGCTGCTTCTATTGAGGATGGTGCTCAGGGAGATAAGATACGGGAACTGGCTTATACACTGCAACGGGCTGCCAAAGTGATACGGGAGTAATAATCCGTTCATTCCCTGTTGAAAACTTCTACTGACTTCTTATAATTTTTTATCGCCCAAACCATCAAATTTACTTTCTTTGCATTATTGTCCATTAAAAATCTAAGAATACGCAATGAAAGTAACTGTAGTGGGGATCGGGTTGATTGGAGGCTCGATTGCACTGGCACTTAAAGAAAGTGGTTTTGCCGAAACTGTTATTGGAGTAGACAACAAGTCAGAACATATAATCAAGGCTCTGGAGTTAAAGTTGGTTGATAAAGTGCTTTTATTACCCGATGCTATTAAGCAGTCGGATATTGTTATTCTGGCTACTCCTGTAGATTCATTGCTGACATTGTTACCACAAGTGTTGGATCAGGTAGATAACCAGATTGTAATTGAAGTGGGGTCTACCAAGAAGCTGGTGGTGGCCAGTGTGAAGAACCACCCAAAGCGGAAGAATTATGTAGCCACACACCCTATGGCAGGAACAGAGTATTCTGGCCCGGAAGCCGCGATACGAGGATTGTTTGCTGGTAAATGCTCTGTTTTCTGCGATATAGAAGATAGTGATCCCACAGCCGTAGAGACTATCAAACGATTATATGAAGAGGGAATGAATATGCGGATTGTTTATCTGGATTCAGTGTCCCACGATGTGCATACAGCGTATATATCCCATATCTCACACATTTGTTCGTTTGCCTTAGCACAAACCGTATTGGATAAAGAAAAAGAAGAAGCCCGTATCTTTGAGCTGGCCAGCGGGGGTTTTGACTCTACTGTACGTCTGGCAAAGAGTTCACCTGATACCTGGATACCAATATTCCGGCAAAACCGTGAGAATATTATTGATGTGCTGGATGAATATATCAATACTCTCCTCACATTCAAAGGTTTGATGTTAAGTGGAAGCTACGATACGTTTCATAAGAAACTGGAGCACGCCAATGACATCCGCCGGATTCTGAAGTAATTATAGAAAATAAAGGTCAAACTTGAGGAGCAAGTTTGAGTTACTCAGGTTTGATCTTTACTATCTGATTATCTTTCAGTACAACCAATTCACTATCCATTCGCTTCTTGTATGCGATTAGCTTGGGATAAACCTGATTCATACCTGCAATGATTTTTTCCTGGGTTTGAGTTCGTTTATACGATTTCATATTGTTGTAGGATTGTGAATTTTTCTTCATTGGCAATATGGATTCCTGAGTCTGTGTTTTGCTCTGCGATGAGTTCATATCTACCTTCTGAGTTATCAAACAGCATTGCTTCATCTACTAACGGTAGATAGATTTGAAACAAATTTCGGAGGCCACTCACATAACGCCTTTTGATAGTTTCTGTTTCAATGTTATGGCCGCCTTCCTGCACACGTATCTTTACCCGTTCTATCGCTAGTTCTACTTTTCGCAACCAGAAGAACAATAACACAATTGTATATCCCTGTGTTCTGGCATTCCTAATTCTACTCTTGTAACTTTTGGTAGCAAGTGTAGTTTCGAAAGCAAATGTTGCCTTGTTGCTCATCAAAGTATCCATTCGCATCAGCATCAAACGACCTGCTTCCATAGCAACAGTTTCTGGCTGAAAAGGAGATAAACCGCGGGCAATCTCATCCGCATTGACAAATTCTTTACAATTCAGAAAATCAGGTAGAATGGTAAAGGATGCAGTAGTTTTGCCTGCGCCATTGCAGCCGGCAATGATATAAAGGGTCTTTTGCATTATCTCTTTAATTGCCCTACTTGTGTAAGTACATCAACTATGAGTTCCGACTTCATTGTGCCTATCAACAATTTTTTATGATCTAGAAACTCAAGTTGTAAACCCTCATTACCAGAAATGTTAAAAGCTCTGTTCTTTCTAATACCTCGAATTCCCCAACCTCCATATTCCCCAATTGGACTATACGAACGGACGAATAGTTTGCTGAGACTGTTCCAGGTATAGTGTTTGAATTGCAAATGAAAAGGAAAAAAGCGTACATAGATACCATCAGATTTGATTTGAGTCTCCAAACGGAGTATCAGGAACAGAATGGTTAGAATAGTCTGAATAACTATAGGAATGAGATTGTCTTTATTGGTTTGTGAAACCAGTTTATATAAAGCTATACCATTGAGAAATATAAGAATAAGCCAGAGCCACCATTGTCTGAAGTATTGTTTCTCAGAGAAAAGTATTTGTTCTTCCATATCAAAAGATAGTAACTAGTCTACAAGGTTTTAGAAAGTAAGTTTTAACTTCTGGCTTTATATTCTTATGGGATTTACTTAAAAATAGTAATGCTAGGTTTACCCACAAAATTGTAAAAAATGACAAATTCAACTTAAATGGTTATTTTCCTTAAACCATAGAGTATCAGGATTAATTATATAATAATACGAACCTCTTTGATAAATTCATAGTTGTCTCTTATATTGGCTTGTTTGAAAGACGAACATTATGGCAAAGAAACAAAATCCAAAGTTAACAGAAGCAATATCCTCTAACGGAACAGACATACATACAAATTCTCCAGTTGATCTGGTAGGCTATGAAAGCATTGAAGTATATGGTGCCCGCGAACACAATCTGAAAAATATTGATGTAACCATTCCCCGAAACAAACTCATTGTGGTGACAGGTATCAGTGGGAGTGGTAAATCTTCTCTTACGTTTGATACGATTTATGCCGAAGGACAACGGCGATATATGGAAAGTTTCTCTGCCTATGCCAGATCCTTTATTGGGGATATGGAACGTCCGGATGTAGATAAGATCAATGGATTAAGCCCGGTTATCTCTATTGAACAAAAAACTACTTCCCGTAACCCACGGTCTACCGTAGGAACCGTAACAGAGATTTATGATTTTTTGCGTCTTCTCTATGCACGGGCAGGAGAGGCATTTTCATATCAGACTGGTGAGAAAATGACCCGTCAGTCGCAAGACCAGATTATTGAGCATATTCTTGAACATTTCGATGGACAAAAGTTAACTATTCTGGCGCCAATCATCAAAGGGCGTAAAGGGCATTACCGGGAGTTGTTTGTGGAGATTGCCAAGAAAGGATATACTAAAGTTAGAGTAGATGGACAGATTCAGGATATTGTTTCAAAGATGCAACTGGATCGGTATGCTATTCACGATATAGAAATTGTGATTGACCGGATCATTGTTACAGACAAGGATCGGTATCGATTATCCCAATCCATTGGAAAAGGATTGACAGAAGGAAAGGGAATTATTTTTATGCAGGATGAAAATGGGAATGTGCAACCTTTCTCTCAGTTTTTAATGGATTCCAGTGGTTTGTCGTATGATGAGCCTGCTCCCAATACATTTTCATTCAACTCTCCGTATGGCTGGTGTCCGGTTTGTAATGGTTTAGGAAATATTGAAGAGATAGACCCTGCTGCTGTACTACCTGATCATTCACTAAGTATTACCCGTGGTGCTATTGCTCCATTGGGAGAATACAGAGATATCTGGTTCTTTAAGAAGCTGGAGCCTGTATTGAAAAAGCATAAACTGACACTGTCATCCCCTCTAAACAAATACTCAGAGGAGGCCATAAAAGATTTATTGTATGGTTCTGATAGTACATATAAAATACCCAGTGAGAAGCATGCCGGGACCATGTATGAGTACAAATATGAAGGGGTAATTCATTACCTGACACAACAGGAGGAGTTCGGTTCGGAAAAGACAATGCAGTGGGTACAGGATTATAAAACCATACGAACCTGTCCGGAATGTAATGGAGCCAGATTAAAGAAAGAAGCCTTATATTTTAAAATAGCTGATAAAAATATTGCCGAACTAGCCTGGATGGATGTTAACAAGCTATCAGATTGGTTTAGTGATGTAGAGACCCGGTTAACAGAGCGACAAAAGATTATTGCTACAGAAGTATTAAAGGAAATTCGCAAACGTATCGGATTTTTGTATGATATCGGATTAACCTATCTGACGCTGGACCGCCCCATGAAAACACTTTCTGGTGGGGAAGCTCAACGTATCCGGTTGGCTACACAGATAGGAACACAGTTGGTAGGAGTATTATATATTCTCGATGAACCCAGTATTGGATTGCATCAACGTGACAATGTTCGCTTAATCAAATCCCTGCAGCAGCTTCGGGATATAGGCAATACCGTGTTGGTGGTTGAGCATGATAAGGATATGATGCTGGATTCAGATTATATTTTAGATATTGGTCCGGGCGCTGGTCGTCATGGCGGACATGTAGTGGCTGCCGGAACTCCAACCGAATTTCTCAAGCAGCCAAGTACTACGGCTGCGTATCTGAGTGGAAAAAAAGCAATCGAAGTGCCGGAGAAACGAAGAGAAGGAAATGGTAAGTTTTTGACACTCCATAATGCCAGAGGTAATAACCTGAAAAATGTAACACTAAACCTACCTTTGGGACAGATGATCTGTGTGACAGGAGTTTCGGGAAGTGGTAAATCAACATTGATTCATGAAACGTTGTTTCCAATCCTGAACCGGCATTTTTACAATAGCCGTCGCGAGCCTATGCCATACGATTCCATTGAAGGGTTGGAGCATTTAGACAAAGTGATAGAAGTGGATCAGTCACCTATCGGACGCACGCCTCGTAGTAACCCTGCTACATATACAGGTGTTTTTACAGATATCCGATTGCTGTTTTCTGAGTTGCCAGAAGCAAAGATCAGAGGGTACAAACCTGGTCGTTTTTCTTTCAATGTGGCAGGTGGTCGATGCGAAACATGTGAAGGTGCAGGTGTACAGATGATTGAGATGGATTTCTTGCCAGATGTAGTCGTTCCTTGTCCTACATGTAAAGGGAAACGATATAACCGTCAGACACTGGAAGTTCGCTTCAAAGGGAAGTCTATCTCTGATGTACTGGATATGACCGTAGAGCAAGCTGTAGAGTATTTTGAAAATCAGCCAAAAATTCTTCGTAAAGTGCAGATGCTGAAAGATGTTGGATTAGACTATATCACACTGGGCCAACATGCAACTACTCTGTCTGGAGGCGAGGCACAACGAGTGAAGTTGGCAGAAGAACTTTCCAAACGGGATACTGGTAAAACCATGTATATTCTGGATGAACCTACAACAGGATTGCATTTTCAGGATATACAACATCTGCTCGATGTATTAAACAAACTAACAGACAAAGGAAATACCGTATTGATTATTGAGCACAACCTGGATGTGATCAAAGTTGCAGACCATATTGTGGACATTGGACTGGAAGGAGGAGCTGCCGGTGGACGTATTATCGCTCAGGGAATCCCAGAAGATGTGGCAAAGAACAAAGAAAGCCATACCGCAATATTCTTAAGACAAGAACTGGGAATGGCCTAATGACTTTATTGCCACGAAATAGTAAAATAGAGAGCTATCTGTAAAGATAGCTCTCTATTTTGTTTGTAGCCAGGGATGATTATCTCCATAACAGATTGTAAGAGAATTCTGTAAGTATTGTTTGGCTGTGGGAGCCAGTTGGGGGAACACTTTTTCGAAATCCAGTTGATCTTTATTCCGAATAGTTTTGGATTTGTAGAGAAGTTGTATTTCTGGTTTTAGAACCTTAAGTCTATCTTTCTCAAAGAAGATATCTGTATAGGGTAATTGAACCTGGGTATTCCTTTTATAGATCCAGCAGGAATTTTTTACATCAATCAACATTATTTGAAGACACCAACTGGTGTGAGTTTCATCCAGTATCCATATATCCTGAATAGGATGAGTATAATATGTATCAGCCTGATAGGGGAGAAGATGACCCCGTCCATCTGCTACAAAGATCTGGTCGGAAGAAATATAGTTTTTTAGTAAGGACTGATCTTCTCTTTTAATAAGAATATCAATATCTCCATGAGGGCGATAGGTATAACCCAGAAACTGTTCTAACGCAATCCCTCCTGCTAAGATCCAGTCTAGTTTACCCAATAATGACTGAATGGAATAAACAGAAAGTGGTTGCCATTGAGTATATTCCGGAAGATTCATAATAAGTACTCAATTTCTTTTCACAAAATATATTCATCCGAAATTTATACGCGAAAGAACTTCAGAAGGTCTTTGTAATTAGATTGTTCTGCTACCTGATAATTTTTTTGTCCAACAGCCATTACATCGATTTTTTGAGCCTTTTGTAAGGTTTTTAAGAGACTTTTACCACCCTTTCTAAAAAACAATTCCTGTTGATGGTGCAATAGTTTTTGTAGAAAGATGGTTTCTTTGGTAATGACTGGTTTACCAAACGAAAGGGCTAGATCAACCGAGCCTGAGTGCTCAATATTTTTGAAGGGCAGCACTACCACATTCGCTGCATTCATATAGTATTGTACCTGGTCAATGGCAATGAATGCATTGTGAAATACAATGCGTGGGTGATTATTAATTTGTTGTTCAATACTTTTTTCGTACAAGGCAGAATCCCCTTTTCCTGCAATAACCAGATAATTGCCGTCTCCTTCCAACTCTTTGAATGCTTTGATTAATTCTTCCAGTCCTTTATATGGTTTTACCATCCCCAGAAAGAGATAAATGAAGGCTGTATCGCTAAAATTTAAATTAGTGCGTCCTTCTTTCTGAGTAACTGTGTTGGGATAGTAGTGATGATAAGGAACATCCTGAATAACATATATCTTATCCAGCGGAATCTTGAAAAATCGTGATGCTTTCAAACGGGTAGAATCAGAATATACTCTGATTCTGGAACACCGACGCAAAAAATATCTATATATCACATGCTCTATCTTTGTCCATCTTCCTGCATGATTACGCATGTTATGCAGTGTGTGGAGAATCGGTGTTTTTCGTATATGAATAAGGTATTGAATTTCAAACCAGAACAGGAAACATTTCAATAGTGTAATAAGCAGTGTTTTGCCTAGAATAAAACTTTGTATCCAGTCATAGTAAACCACATCTGGTTTATGTGTATGGATTGCCTTCCAGGTAGCCAGAAAACGCCCGGAAGGGGCTTTAGCTACTTGTAAGTCATGTTTCTTTAAAAAGTCGATGAGTTGATACTGAAAGGGGTTATTTGGCCCGGCATCTGGAAGAAAAAGTATCTTTTTGTTCATTAAGCTGCTCTTAATTATTGAAACCAGGGTTGGTGATGCAATTGATACAGTAATTTGCTGTTACGTTGTCCAATAACCTTGGCTGGTATACCTCCTACAATACTCATAGATGGGACATCTTTCGTGACTACACTACCTGACGCTACGACAGCCCCTTTGCCGATTGTGATTCCAGGTAGAATGGTGACACGTGAAGCAATCCAGACATGATCTTCAATGGTTACAGACCCTCCTTTATCCCGATGATAATCATCATGCACATCATGTTCCAGTGTCCAGATATTGGTTTCCTGTGCAATATCTACGTTATTTCCAATACTAAGTTTACCTCCTCTGCCATCCAAAAGTACATTTCTGTTAATCACACAATGATCACCAATGGAGATATTTTTTCCTTTACGAATTTCCAACCCCATTAGTGCATTACTTTTCTTTCCAACTTTCAAAAGCATACGTCGGATGAAAAACATGCGTATGTTATGAAAAGGAATAAACATAATCCATCGGTTGAATACGTAATTCCAGAATGCAACAAGAAATATTTTAATGGATGTGATCATGTGTATTGTATGAGAAAATACCAAACGCTGATAGATTAACCTGCTACCAGATCCTGAGCGAATTCCCCAAAACTTTTAAGTTTAATCTGCTTTACTACCTGCTTGTTATAGGCAAGCAAGTCTTGTTTGTTCGTTTGAAGTTTTTGAACAAAGTCCTTAAATTCTTCTGCAGAGTGTATAATGTTGGGTGCATTCATGCTCATTAGATACTTATCATTCTGAAACTGATGAACAAAGTTAGAAAGAGATAAGATACCTCCACCTGAAAATTCAGGGAAGTCCAGGATTACAGAAGGTGTGTCAATGAAGCATGCTTCAAGTCCCATAGTAGTCCCTAAATGGATAAATGCCTCTGCATGTGTAATCTTATTATATTTCTCATAAATCTGTTCTTCCCCAACAGAGAGGTTCTTAGAACGAAACTGATCATCCAGCACTACATTCGGTAATTGTTTCAGATTTTCGTAATAACTCCAGTTAGTCAAAACAGGGTAGGGGCGAACTACTAGCTTCAGAGGCGATTGTATTTCCTGGAGCCAGCGACTTATCTGCTCAATAACCTGGATTTCTTTGACTGTTAACGCTGGGATGCCAATTGCACAACCAAAGTAGATATAGTTAAAGTCATAAGGACTTGGTGCAGGTGATTGTTGCAGAAACTCATAGACATAGGCAAACTGAGACGATCCCGAAATGTGAATCTTGGCCGGTTCTATATTCTGCAAATCAATCAGATCTTGCTTTAATCCTTCATGCCACACCAGATAACGTACCTGGTCTGAGTATTTTACATGTTTACAAGGGTGATCCCAGCTGTATACATACACCTTAACTTTTTTGTTTTCCTGGATCAGACGTGAGAAAAAGTAGCTATCACTAATATCTGTAAAGCAGATAAACTGATCAATGTCATCAATCTCAGTATTTCGTTTGTAGCGGATATTTTTCAGATAAGTATCATAGCTTAGAAATCGAGGGAGTTTCATACTCAGATTAAGTCTCGAATAAGCTTTTTGTTGCACATTTTCTTTTTCGCTTAATGAAATCTTAAAATACTCCATTAGGTAAAAGTTCTGACGACTTTTGGGGAGCTTTCCAAAGAAACGGAATAAATTATCCCATATCTTATTGATAAAGCTATTTTTATGTTCATCTACTATTCGTATCTCTGCATTGCCAGCATGCTGCCGAATAATCTCTTCATCGGCTTTTCTTACAAATAGTACTACTTCATGTTGTTGATTTACAAGTTGAATAACTTTTCTGACATCATTACGAAAATCAAAGAAATGTACCGCGAATCCAATCTTCATTTAGTCACTTGTTTTAATGCGTTCTTTGCTTTTGAAGGCAATATTTTTTTTAGCGTCCAACGTAATTTATCTTTCCAGGTAGGAATTGGAAAAAACTTGGATTTATGAAACGTATAATAATCTGCCTTTTTATCTTCTTCTATAACAGATGGATGAGTGATTAGTTGTAGAGAGTCTGTTGGAAGATACGAAATCTGTGCATCAACTTTAGTTGTATGAGTAGCTGTTTCTGTAAAACCGATATTGGATATCAAATTTGTATTAGGAACTATTGACAATCTGTCTAAGTACCAGTTAGCAAACATCCACTGATAATCCCATGCATCTTTTCTTTGCCCATCTCTGAGTGTTTCAAGTTTTCTATACCAAAAATCTTTTTCTATTTGTGTTGCGCTTTTTTGATCAATAATTTTGTTTTGTATTATTGAATCTGCGTGTTCAATAGTAAAACTATATTCCTTCCATCTATTTCTCCATGTAGCCCATCCCCAAATAAGAAAGTATTTTGAATAATAATAGGATGCAGGACCCCTTTGCTGACCATGTTGAAAGTTACAGCCAGTAATTTGTCCAATATTCAGATTATCGGCATAATATTCCAGAAGATATTCACAAAATGTAAAAAAAGAGGGATTTGGTAAACAATCATCTTCCAGAATAATACCTTTTTCGACATGTTCAAAAAACCATGATATGGCAGATGAAGGCCCCAAGCCACATCCTAAATTTTCATCTCTGAATAACGTCTTTACTTCACAATCCCAGTCCACCTGATTGACTATTGCACGTGTCTGCTGACATAATTCAGCTTCATTAATCCGATCAGATCTGGGACCATCTGCGGCTATAAACAGTTCCTTTGGCTTTGCTTTGCGAATCGCCTGAAATACCTGATTTGAGCTTTCCGGACGATTGAAAATTATTAATAATACGGGTGTTTTCAAGCTATTAGTTTTTACTGAAGTCAAATAGTCCGCGAATATAGCCTATCCGTGCATACACTATACATTTGAACCAGAATACTTCCGGGTTATTCGTTTCTTTTCTAATATAAAAAATATGAGATGGATTACGTAGGAAACTATATATAGATGTACACAATTGTTTTACCCATCGAAAGGGTGTTGGTTTTTCCAATATTCTCCACATAAGAGCATCTGAGTAGCCACCCCAATAGTAACGTTGTGTAAACCAGCTTTGATGTAATCGAACTTCCTGAATATGATGATAGACACAAATAGCCGGATCATAATACACAGTACATCCTTTTTTTTGAAGTTGTTTTATAAGAGCCGTTTCTTCACCAGACAATAATTTAGTGCCTTTTCTGCCTAGCTTTGAATTGAATCCTCCTGTTCGTTCTAATAATTCCTTTCTAAATCCCATATTTACTCCAAATGGATACTTCTTGGTAAGGAACTGAGGGGTCGAAGAATAATCAACAATAGATAATGCACCTAGAAGCTTATCGTGAAGCCATGACGGGCGAGGAGATTCCCAGATAGGAATAACTTTTCCTCCAAGTATATCTTTAGATTGATCTATACATGCTGTATATATAGACGCCAGCCAATCTGCATGTGCAATAGCATCATCATCAATATAGAATATATAGTTACCTCTTGCCTTTTGCCAGCCTGTGTTTCTTGCTTTTGTCAAACTTGGTACTCCTTCGTAAACATATAAGAGATTAGTAATCTGGTTTTGGTATTGATTGGTAATCTCTTTTGTTTGATCTGTAGATGCATTATCAATTACAATGACCTCATATTTTTCCTGCGGTAATGTTTGGTCTTTAAGGGAATATAGTACTTTTTGTAAGTAACCTGCTCTATTATAGGTTGTAATAACAACCGAAAGAAATGTTGTCAAAATAAAAGTATATTTAAGATGTTAAAAACTTCTTGACAAAATAGGCTTGTTTTCTTATAAAAGATGGTTTTTTCATTGGTTTGGGTAGCATGTCAAACCATTCTTGCTTCTCTTCTTGGGTTAGATACTTAAAAAATAAATCATCAATTGGGCGAGATCCATCTACTCTCAGGCCTGCCCAGTGAATAATATAGGGCTTTGAAGTCTCATTTTTCCAGTATGGCAAATATTCATGGGGATAGTCTCCAGCCCATGTGGATTCTATGAGAGCAGGAGGAAAACTTAGATTATAGATGGATATAGGAGAAATATTGACCAGTAAATTGAAACCAGGCTGTTCATGCTTTGTATCTTTGAATGTTATACATGTGCTTATACTCTCTGGCCTTACACATGCTTCTTTTAATGTTTCAATCGTATAAATTGCTTCATCACATGCAAACTGACCCGAATTGAAGCAGTCTCTTTGCCATGAAGTGGATTTAGCTTTTAATATTTGTAAAGAGTCGGGGGTAAAAGTTTGTTCCTGACTATGCCAATGTCCACAGGAAGCTACAAATCCATTATAAGGAATTAATATGTCTTGAGGGTTTTTTAAGGCTACGATGTCTGTATCTAAGAAATGGTAGTTTTTTTCTGTTAAACACAGGTACTTTCTTGTCAGTCGATGTGCATTATTACTATCCAGCCATTGGAAAAAAGACTTATCTTCCCACCAAATAGAGTTTTCTGGCAGCTCAAACTTGTTATCATCATAAGGAATCACCCAAATGGGAAGGTTACATCCGCTTTGACGAAGTGATCTTTCTAATGCCAAAAATTTTAAACGAACTTTTTTGTTGGCAAGCGTGATGACTTTATCTAACTGCATTTTTTTGTATATCAGGTGGTATATATAAATATTTAAAATTCAGCATTCTGAGGAAATCGCTTATTGATAAATAATGATTAATCTATTTCTCAGATTTTGTGCCAATTTGCAGGTATTATATAATTCGATCTTTCATGATCTACATTTGTCCATTTCTTAGGGGCAATAATTTTTTTTTCTTTGCTTGGATTTAGCCATGCCCCCCACCAGCTAAATGTACTGTTAGCAATTATATGATGTTTGCATAAACTCATCAACTGCATATCTCTATAGCTTTTATCTCCTTTGTTATGATCAATAATAGTAAAGGGAAATGGTATATCTAGATTCTCGATAATCCATGGAATATCGTCTGAAAAAAGGAAGAAGTGAGGATCTATTACCCTATCTGCAATCCAACTGATAGCTTTCTTGTAATAATCAATATCACATGTTCCGAATATCTGCTGATACTCAGAATTCGATACGTAATCACCACGCCGTACATGTAGGCTTATCGCAGTCTTTTGACTAATCAAATTGGAGTATATACGATTTTGTTCATCTAATGGTTCTTTAAACCGTAAATCTTTTCGAAGCTGTGCTTCAATACTCTTAAAGTATTTTTCATTCTGCCAATAACCATTTAGATAAGCTGATGAATTTACTTTTAGAATATTAGGGTCAAAGTTGAATTGTTTTTCTTCAACAATATGCTTCTTGTAATAGGGTAGTAGAGGTTGTATGAGATTCCTATCTAGGCGATTTTTCCAGCTTTGAGTTATGCGTGTAGTTGCTGAAATATCATCCTCAGTTGCAATATTTTCGTTTATATCAAAATATTTTAATTCATATTGTCGGATTCCTTTTTTATACCAGGTAATATCTAATTTAAGAGGGGCCTGGTGTAATATTGACAGTGCTTTTCCTAATGCATACTGAAATAACTGATTTCCTAATCCTCCATTTAATCGTACTATAATCACTTGGGTAATTTGTAAATATGAGAAAATCCAATATTCTTTACTTTCTGGTATACACCATATTCTGTTGTAACACTTTTACCAACATCTGTAGATGCTATTATATATTGAGGTATCACATTGAAACATTTAATTTTGCCAGATGGATTGGTAACGTTTATATGATTTATTGATATAGACTTAGATTTATTTTTTAAGAATACCCAATATAGATAATCGCCATCATCTGCATTGAGAATTAATCCTACTCTATGAGTGCTATCTTTAACAATATAATCCGCTAGTTCTATTAACTGTGTTGCCGAATTGTTATATAAATTAAGACGTTTTTGGTTCCATATGGTAACATAGTTATTCAATTTTAGTGGTAATACAGGTTTATGAGTATTAAATAGCAGGCAAAAGATAGAAAAAATCAAAAAAACAGGAGTTATAAAATTTATAATTTTTTCCCTGTTGTAGAGCATAATTGCACTTATAGGCATGAAAAGTATAAATAGTGGAAGGTGTAAGCGAACATGCCATTCTTGCCAACGTAGGTAAATACAAAATAAGAGGAAACCTAAAATGCAAGCAAGTAAATAGTACCTAAAAATTATAGAAGAATATTTTTTTAAATTGACAAGTATAAGAATGCAGGTAAAAACTATTAATTGGAAATGGAAAAAATTACCAGCCGTATCTTCATCAAATGCAAGCCAGTTATCATAACTTCGCAATTGCCCACTACCAGCATAAGTGATACTAGGTTCATGTATAGTAAGATTAAGCCATTGGTGAATCTTTAATGTTACTACTCTGACTAGTCGATTCCAATATGAAAAGTCTGTACGAAGGTGTAGGGCTATGTTACGGATAATGTTCGACAACAATTTAGGAAGGGTGTGGGATGCATTTGTGTAGGCTTGCCGTTCTTCCTGTGTGCCTCCCAATATATGTTTATATATTTTATAGTTCCGATAAAAATGTCCTGCATTGAGAAATAGAATAGATGTAAGTATAGTTCCTATTAATATAGTTAGTCGTAAAAATTTCCTGCAAACAAATACTAAATAGATTCCAGCTCCCAGGCAAAATGGAAATAGCCATATATAAGAAATTGATTTAGTAAATACTGCCAAACCTATTGATAAAGCAGTACAGATAATGGGTAAATAAATGGCGGTTTCTTTATCTTTAAGTAATCTTATTAGAAAATAAACACTAGCAAGTACCCAACACGAATTTACCAGATCATTTTGGGTACTGTTGGCTTCTAATACTGCCATTGGAATAGTTGCGGTTAAGAAAATACTTACTATTTGTACCTGTTTATTCCCTCCCAGTTCTTTTGTAATTAAAGATACTATTAATAATATATTGGTAAAGAAGAAAAGTTGTACCAGATTTGCCCACCTATCAGTTCCATTCAGGATTTGCAAATGAAGAATAATATATTCAGTAAATGGAGGTTGATAGTGCTGCCTTAATACATGTGAAGGATAATGATCTATACTTTTATTTTGAACCCAGTGCATAACCCGAGCCATATGATAAGTCATAGAATCCCAAGTATTAGGTGGTACTATTAGACCTATTACAAATAGTGAAAATAATAACCCACACACAAATAGTATAAGTATCTTCTCGAAAGTACTGAGTGTACTAACAGAAGCTACTAAATAGGTCTTGTATCTGAAGAATAAAGGTGAAAATGTTTTTCTGGATATAACTAGAAATAAGATAGAAGAACTAATCCAGTATGACAAGAGACTGTTTAATGTTATGGAATGAAACAGATTAACGACTTCAGTAACAACAACCAGTTGTGTGGACCAGAATATGGTTGTAATTAGAAAAGATATGCGAAACGATTTGATCTCTAGCTTGTTAGTTATTAATACAAAGAGGGAAAAAAAATTGATAAAAAGAAAACAAGCTAACATAAAGATGTTGAGAGAACTATGTAAATAACAACAATATTAACTCCTTATCCGGTTATTTCAAAATAGATAGATTTTCAGAAATACTGCTGATACAAAAAGAAGATGAAAAGTAGTACCCATAGAATGTCAACAAAATGCCAGTATTGACTAATGAGGAGTAAGCGGAATTGATTGGGAGGATTGACGCTATAAATAAAACTATCAATATAGGTAGTCCGTTTGAGAGCCTGGATTAATAAGATACTTAGAAAGACCAGTCCACCCAAAACATGTAGTAAGTGAAGTCCTGATATAATATATAAAAAAGCGCCAGCAGTACTTTTATGGATAACAATACCTTCTTGCAGTAATGTTTGCCAGCCTATTATCTGAGTAATAATAAAGAGAATACCTAAATCAAGTGTTGCTGCCAGTAACCATTTGTAATAAGTAAAGCGATCTTGAATAAATGCTTTGTTTGCTAGATGGAGTGTGATACTACTTAAAATAATAAGGCTTGTACTAATCCAGAAGATTGATGGTATATTAAAACTCAGCCAGCCTGGTGTGCCTTTACGAATGATATATAATACTACAAATAACAAAAAAATCAGACTACTCCCTCCAAATCCCAGATAGAGCATAAACTGATAGGGATCTTTACGATGTGTAAAGAGGCCTGGCAGTGAAGGCTTGGCTGCGGATTGTTGCTCTGATTTGTAAGCCATAGTAAAATCTATCCATTCAAGCGACTAAAGAAGAGTTAGGTCTAGTCTATCTGAAACATATTTATAAGTGTATTTGTTGCTCATTCTTGTAAAAATAAAAAAACCACAAGATTATTAGAATAAATCTTGTGGTTTTTGTTTAAAGAGATCTTTCACTCTTTAGGTCCTTCTTCAATACCTGGCTTATTTTTTAGGTGTTGTAGTTGGTTTAGTGGTTGCTGGTGTAGTAGCAGGCTTTGTTGTAGCTGGAGTAGTTGCAGCTTGTGGTTTAGTAGCTTGAAGTTTCTTTACTACCTCATCCGATAAATCATCAGTAGCAGGAGAGTGAAATAATACTTGCTTATCTAACACATATGTATAGCTACCATCTGTTGCAATTTGTTTGATAGCATCTTGAATGCGTTTTTGAATAGGCTCAAATAATTGTTTTTCTTTATTTGAAATTTCACTTTGTGCAGATTGTTGCTTAATCTGAATTTTTTCTTGTAAGGCTTGCAACTCTTTCTGTGTAGCTGCCTGCATCTGAGGTGTCATAGATTGAAACTTATCTTCTGCATCTTTTACTTTTGCCTGAAAGTCGTCTGCATCTTTTTTCAATTCTTTATCTTTAATCGCTGCAAATTCACGTAACTGAGCATTGGCTGCTTTTACTTCGTCCAGCTTTTCCAGTACAGATTGAGAATCAACGTAGCCAATCTTAAGGTTTTGTGCCTGAGTGATGATGCTTCCTCCCAGTGCCAACAACATCGAAGCAAGAATAATGAATGTTTTTTTCATTGGAAATAAATTAAAATTGAGTGAAAGGGTAATAACTAATTTTAGGTTTAGCGTTTAGTATAAATAAAGATTATTTGCTGGTTTGGCATATTGTAATTACTATCTGACCTATTTTTTCTTGTTGGGGTTATCGTCTTTATCTCCTAGCCCTAGTTCTTCCAACACATAATCTGAATAATCGTGGCGAGGGTCTGCATAGATCATTATGAGATCTGCTGCTTTGTCAAACATGAATTCCAGTTTTCGGGTTTTCACAACTTTATTGACTGCCTCAAATATTTTGTCCCGAAGAGGTGTCATTAGTTCTTTCTTTTTCAGATATAATAATCCTTCGGGGCCATATACTTTCTTATTATAATCCATTGCCTCTTTTCGTTTATTCTCAATGGATTGTTTTCTTTCCTGCCGCATGGCATCTGTCAACAGGACTTCTTCTGCCCGATAATCCTGTTCCATTTTATCTATCTCCATCTGACGATCTTTTATCTCTTTTTCCCATTTGGTTGATGCAGCGTCTAGTTCACCTTGTACTTTCTGAGCATCTGGCATTTTACTTAAGATATAATCAGTATCAATGTAACCAAACTTTTGTGCCAGTACATCTGATGCAACCAATAGTGCAAATATGAGACCAAATATTATTTTTTGCATACGCTTTAAACGGATATTTACGCTTATTTATCGAATTAACTAACGTTAACAGCGTATTTTTATTCTACTTTAACTGGTGTTTTATCATAGAAAGTCTTTGACCGCAGTCAAATACTTTCTATGGTCCGTATTAACGGATCTGTTGTCCGATAGAGAATATAAATGTTTTTAAGCCGTTGTTTGACACACCTGGAATAGGATCAAGACCCTGTCCAAAGTCTATTCCAATTAATCCAAACGCTGGCATAAATATTCTTGCACCTACTCCAACTGTACGACGCAGGTTAAATGGATTAAACTCTTTGTATGATCCCCAGTTGTTACCAGCTTCCATAAATCCAAGCATGTAAATGGTAGCTGTCTGGCTTGTTGTTACAGGGTAGCGAAGTTCAGTTACATATTTGTTGTAAACAATACCTCCTGTTGCATTTCCACTGCTATTTAATGGTCCTACTTTTTGTTCATCATAACCACGGAGCGGAATGATATCACGACCTAACAGGAATCCACCACCTTGCATACCTACCATACCAGAACCTCCCAATACGAAACGTTCAAATGGTGTATAACCTACATCTGAACGATAGCGCCCGATAAAGCCCATGTGAGCACGTGTATGCAATACCAGTTTACCTATCAGGCTGATGTTCCACTGTGAGTCAAACATCCACTTGTGATACTCCACCAGACGACTGTTTTCACTAGATACTCCCAATGTTGTCCATGGTGGAGTGAATGTAGCACTTAAAGAGATTGAAGACCCACTACGAGGATATTGGAAATCACTGATGCTGCTACGGGATAATGTTGCATTAAACGTTACGTTGTGTGATACACCACTAGGGAAATTTGTTCCATAATAGGTTTGGCTGTATCGGTTAATGTTATTGTAAATCAAATAAGACAATGATGTACTCAATGAGAAGAAATCATCTGGTACTTTTAATCTTTTAGCCAGACCTACTGTAAATGAGGTGATCTGTAATGCCCGATAAGATCCGTCTGAGGTTCCTAATCTTGCATAGTAGTTCTGAAGTGTTTTACCAAAGTTGTTACTATTAATAGAGTGTGAAACACTAAAACTTAATGTATTCGGCTTTTTACCTCCAAACCATGGCTCACTGAACGAGACAGAATAGTTCTGAAACGATTTTCCATTGGCTTGTACCTGTAAGGATAAACGTTGTCCATCTCCTTTTGGTACAGGTCGCCACGCCTGACGATCAAATACCTTTCTACTGGAGAAGTTATTGAATGTCAAGCCTACAGTACCTACAAATCCAACGGCACCTCCCCAGCCACCGGACAACTGGATCTGATCACTTGGCTTTTCTTCAACTTGCCATTCAATATCTACAGTTCCATCAGATTGGTTAGGTTGAATGTTTGGAGTGATCTTCTGAGGATCGAAGAATTGCAGTGCACCTAGTTCTTGCTGTGTTCGTAAAATATTCCGGCGACTGAACTTCTGCCCAGGAATTGTACGAAGTTCGCGTAATACTACATAGTCACTGGTTTGGGTATTTCCTGCTAGTGTTACTTTGTTAATGGTAGCTTGTTCTCCTTCATTTATATGAAGCAATACATCCACAGAGTCATTAACCACAGAAATTTCTTCAGGTTGAATATTAAAGAACAAATACCCATAATCCATATACAAAGATGTAATGTCTTCTCCAGTTGGGTTAAATGTAAGGCGTTTCTCCAGTTCTTCTACATTATATACGTCGCCTTTTTTGATCTTAAGAATGCTTGCAAGTTGTTCATTGGAATATAAATAGTTGCCTTCCCAGTATATATTTCGATAGTAGTATTTCTTTCCTTCTTCTATCTTCATGTGAATGTTAATGGTTTTGCTATTATGCGCAAACACCGTATCTGAGATAATTCGAAAATCACGATAACCATTGGCACTATAGAACTTGGCTAACTTATCTTTATCTTCCTCATATTGAGATGCAATGTATTTAGATGGGGTAAAGATGTGGTAGATCTTTTTCTCTTTTGTCTTTTTTAATTTTTTATGAAGTTTAGCATCTGAGAAGATAGAATTTCCATCAAATTCAATTTCGTGGATCTTTACTTTACGTTTTTTATCAACATTGAAAATGAGCGTTACAGAATTTCCCGGAAGGCTAGTATCACGCACCTGATTTACTTTCACCACAGTGTTCATGAAGCCTTTATCTACAAAATACTTACGAACTGCCAGTTGTGTGTTTTTGATAAGTGCATCTGTAACGATCTTTCCTTTAATCAGTTTGATTTTATCTGTTAATGCATCACTTTCTCCTTTGCGTATTCCTCTAAAAGAGAACTTTGCTAACCTTGCTCGTTCTGTTAGATGGATATTTAACCATATCTTGTCACCTTCAATTTTTGTTGCTTTAATATCAACGTCTCCGACCAGACTTAATGCCCATATTTTCCGGATAGCTGAACTGATATCATCACCAGGTACAGTAATGCGATCACCAACTTTAAGACCAGAAACGGATATCATAGAATTAGGGTCCAGAAACTGGATACCTGTTACTGTGATTTCTGCGATTTCATATTCTTTTGGTCTATTATAGTTAATATCGACATTATTAGATGTACTACTTCCTGAAGGGGCTATCTGCGAATAGGCAGTTACAGCAAAGCAGCAGGAGAAAAACAGAAGAATAATTTTACGCATGATTGTATATAGTAATCTTTGGCTCGTTCGGTCTGTTGCGAGGTGTATTATGTATAAATATGAGTATGTTGAGTATTTAAAGGTCAGCTCGAATTAATTTTGGTTATGTCTGTTTTAGGGACAGTAACTATATATAAGTCAATCAAGCATTGACTTGCTCGCTGATCTTTCCAAAACGACGCTCTCTTTGCTGATATGCTAATATTGCTTCATACAGATGTTCTCTTCTGAAATCTGGCCAGAGAGTATCACAAATGAATATTTCTGTATAGGCAATCTGCCATAAAAGAAAGTTACTGATACGCATTTCTCCACTGGTACGAATGAGTAACTCAGGATCAGGTATATTTTTGGTGGTTAGGTGCTGGCTAATTACTTGGTCTGTAATTTCATTAACAGATAATTCTCCAGAGGCAACTTTGGTTGAAATTTGCTTGATTGCCTCTGTGATCTCCCAGCGACCACTATAACTTAGTGCTAAAACTAAAGAGAGACCTGTATTTTTACTGGTGATCTCAATAGCCTCAGCTAATTCTTTTTGACAATTTTTGGGTAAATTCTGAATGTCTCCAATGGCAAGTAAACGCACATTGTTTTTCATCAGCGTTTCTGTTTCAGACCTTATCGTGGAAACTAACAACTCCATTAAGGCATTCACTTCAGCTTGAGGACGAGACCAGTTTTCTGTTGAGAATGCATATAAGGTAAGGTACTTAATACCTAGCTCGGCACAGGCTTCTGTTGTATCCCGCACGGCTTTGACAGCATTTCTATGCCCAAATACACGCATTGCCCCTTGCTTTTTGGCCCATCGCCCATTGCCATCCATAATAACTGCAATGTGAAGGGGTAATTTTTCTGTATTAATTTTCTCTTTCACAAATAATTGAAGCTGTGATCCACAAAAACCAGAAATGAACGTTCTGGCTACAATTTGCTAAATCTGAATTGAATGAATGACGCAATTTACTAAAATCTACTGATATACCGGTTTTTTTAAGATTTTTTAACAAATCTTACAATACGTCTCAGAAATAGTTTGTCTATAAGAATAGGGAAGGTAGAAACTGTGGATATGTTATTTGTGCATAAGACTGAATGTCAGAAGAGAATTAATAGAATTCAGGACATTGAATTTTGTAGAATGTGTAAGATATAGAGATACCTGTATAAAGGTACATATCTTTATTTTTAGGATTACCGTTTTGAGTAGGATTCGTAATATCTGTACCACTTAAATTATCCAGATAATCTGTAAATGTCTTTCTGGCGCCGAATTCAACATTTAGATTCCAGTTTTTATATAAAACATATTTCAATCCTACTCCAAACGGGATACTAATTCCTGATAAAGAGTATGTGGGCTTTTTATTTTCGGCAGGGTCAAAATGAAAAAGAGCCAGACCCCCAAATAAATAAGGCGATAAAGGCATACGTTTTATATTGCTGCGATAATCCAGGAAATTATATTCCATAGTAACGGATAATTCCTGCATAGAACTAGTAAAACTTCTCTTTCTTGCCTGTGCCAGTGGATCATTGTTGCGTTTTTCATCGGAGCCGGAAATACTACCAGCCATTACTGCATATTTGAAGCTTACAGCTTTTCCTGGTGTATGACGTAAAAACAATTGACCTCCTAGTTTCGAATATCTTGGATCAATATTGGGTAATATATCTCCTTTATATAGCATAGCACCTGCACCGCCACCTACTTCAATATGTTGAGCTTGAACTTTGATACTGGAAATAAGCAAAACTGCGTATATACTAACCGCTATTTTATACAATTGAGAGTTAATAGAATGTATTGAGTGAAAATGAGCCAACGCTTTACTAAGTTTTGTGATCAATGAACTATAAGCAAGTTGTTGTGTGTAACCAATTCTGGTCCAACAGATATGCTTCTTTTTGTAAGTTACAACGACAAATCTATTAATAAATTTTAAGAGCCTATATTTTATTTCTGTTTATGTAAAGTTATAGTATAGACTATAAAACAAAAGAGGCCCCTTTTAGGCCTCTTTTGTTTTATAGATTATGTTAATTCTTATCTAAATTTAGGACATCTTACTCCTTTCACAAGAATGTAGTTAATATGGAAACCTGTGATCAAATACCAATCTTTTTCTTTTGGACTGCCACGTTTGTCTCCTGCTGCATATCCTTGTACTGCTTGATATTGTATATTTCCACTCTCAAACGGTAATATACTATAACCTACTCTATCCAACACTCCAATAGTATTCCCATCTCCTCCTAGTTGACGATCAATTCCGTCTGCTGATTTTGGGTCTGCGGAACGGCTCGCCATTTTGCGGGCAAGATCGCTTTTCAATGTTGCTGGATCTGCATAATTGCCACTCACATCATCCAGGTAATCTGTAAATAAATAGCGATAACCAATTTCAAAAGATACATCCCAACGTGTGGAAGCTTTATAACGAAAACCTACTCCAAATGGAATGGCTATCTGGAACAATGAATAGGATTTTCCTTCCGTTTGTAAAGGTTGTAATGCTACCCAGTTTCCAGGATTGCCTGGTTCCTGAGCTTTCGGATTGTAATAGAACCCTGCTACACCACCAAATAAGTATGGTACAAATTCTGGTCTGCGAAGATAGCTTTGACGGTTTTCAACTAAGTCCAGCATACCCACAACTGAAAGTTCATAGATGCTGGTTCTGAAGGAGTTATTCCGTAAATAACGGAAAATGGCATTTTTATCTGTAGGCTTTTGAGATTCATAATCATCTCCCCGAAGACGACCATAATTGAATGCAAACCGGGTGCTGAACCGAGGTGTCATGCGATGTATGGCATGAATACCAATATTATAACGGGTAAACTTAAGATCTGTACTGGTAAAGTTCTCCGCAGGAGTAATATCTCCAAAATAGTTCATTGCATTGATGCTGCCCCCAATACTCCAGTATTGTTTGCTTTTTGTAAATCGCTGGGCGTGTAATTTGCTCACAGTGAGTGTGCTAATGAACAAACATAGGAGTAAAAGTCTTCTAAACATAGATCGTTCTATTATATGATAATGCCTTGTATGAGGCAAAGGCATTGATTATCAATATACCTGAATTTCAAAGCGCAATTTATAAATATAATTCTTTAAAAATTCAAATAAAACGTTAATTTCTTACGTCGTACCCCCAATTCAATTTATTACGCAAAGTATAGAGGAAATTTTCATGATTCATTTTTACCAAACGTGCTTTAAAGTTCTCTTTACGTACTGCCAGCTGAACGGTAGAGTCTACTGCACGGGAGCGAGAATCCAGTGAAACCAAATAATATCTGCTTCTGCCTTCAATCTCAAATGAGATTACACTAGAGTCAGAAACCACCAGTGGACGCACATTTAGGTTATGAGGACTTACTGGTGTGATAATCAGGTTACTAGATTGTGGTAAAACAACCGGGCCCCCACAACTTAAGGAATAGGCTGTAGAACCTGTAGGGGTGGAGACAATAAGGCCATCTGCCCAATACGAATTTAAATATTCTCCATCAATGAATGTATGTACGGTAATCATGGATGAAGTGTCTCGTCGTGTTATGGTAAATTCATTGAGACCAAATGGCAAACCCTCAAAGAGATCTCTGTCTGATTCCAGATGAATCATTGTTCGATCATCAAATGTATAATGACCATTAAATAGATTATCAAGAGCATTTCCTGCTTTCTCAGGTGCTGTAGTTGCTAAAAAGCCTAAACGACCTGTATTGATACCAAGTATAGGTATTTGTCTTGAGCCAATATGAGTAATAGCTTCCAGTAATGTACCATCTCCTCCAATACTGAAAAAAAAATCGGCGTCCATGATCTGACTTCGGCTGCTGTATATAGCCGTTTCTTTCTTCTGGATACCCATTTTTTGTAAAAAAAGCTCAAATGGTTCAGATAACTGTATTTCAACACCACGGTCTGTCAGTTCATCAAAAAGTTCCTGAATATATGGCTTGGTTTCTTCTTTAAAGTTTCTTCCGTGGATGACAATCTTCATTTGTCTGAATTTCGGTTTATTGCTTATCCTGCTGGTTATACACTTTAATGGATAAACAAATAAAAATTACTGGGGATATTTAATAGTATAAATGTTGCTCAGGATACTAAATGAAACAAACTTTTGATATTGTCAGTACTGAAAAAGATTAGATGCTAAGATATTTTAGCAACATATCAAGACGTTCTTTGTCTTCATCATGCCCACTTTCATGTTGATATTTGGCGATTACATCATACTCAAAGCGCTCAAATGTTGCAATAATACGCGTAATATCCATCCGGTTAATCTTGATGGTTAGCTGTATCTTAGACTTATCATAAGGATAGGTATTTACATAGCTACTTACAATTTTTGCATCATTAGATTCTACTAACCTGCTAATCTCAGTTAGAGAGTAATCCCGTTCTTCCATCAGAAGCACAAGGGTACTTCCCGGACTTTGTTCCTGTGACTGTGCAAAAAAAGCAAGAGTTTCATCTACTACAATAGTGCCTACGTAACTTTGATCTGTATCTACAATAGCTATAACTTGTAAATGATTCTGCTTTGCTGTTTTTAATACATCCAGATAGGGCTCATGACGAAATGAATATACTTCCTGGGCTTCCAGAGGAACTTCTGCCAGGCTTGCTGCGGGTTGCTCTACTAATATAGATTGACTTACTAATCCTAAGTATTCACCATCATTTACTACAGGCAATTGAAACAAATGAAGCTCCTGCATCCAATCCAACGCAAATGTTGTAGAGTCTGTAGGTTTTAAAAGGGGAATCATTCGGTTGAGAAACTCTTCGGCTATCATAGTTTTAGGCGTAATATCTATCGGATAAGCGAGCATGATCAAAGAATTAATCTTTAACAATCTTAACTAAATAATTACTTGATTTCCTGTTGTTTATCACTTATAAAATTCATTCGTAATATTTACTGGATTTGTTAATAAAAACATATCCAAATACTGTATGTAACCAGATTGCAGTGCTGCTTATCTTACTTGTTAATATATAGAATTATGTCTCAAAAACCTTGCCGCAGGTATATGATTTTCAACTTGTCAGTGAAGTACCTTCTCAATATTTTTTTCAACAGCTAGCCATTCTGTAAGTATTTTGTTAAATAGATAAGGTTGCTCCATCATAGGTGCATGACAGCACTTATCAATAAAACGTAATTCAGAGTTAGGCATTAATCTGTTAAACTCGTGTGCTACATGTGGAGGTGTAATAGTGTCATTCAAACCCCACACTAATAAAGTAGGAACGGTGATCTTTGGTATTTCTTCGGCCATGTTGTGACGTTGTGCTGACTTGGCAATCGCCACAATATTCATACATTTAGATATGCTGTTGGTTATCTCAAATACTTCGTCGACTAGCTCTTTTGTGGCTGTATTTGGATCATAGAAAGTATATCCAACTCTTTCTCTGATATAATCATAACTTCCTCTCTTGGGAAAAGAACCTCCCATAGAGTTTTCAAATAATCCTGAACTACCTGTTAATACAAGTCGTTTCACATTATGGGGGTTATTCAATGTATATACCAATCCTATATGTCCTCCCAATGAATTCCCTAATAAGGTTAGGTCATGCAAATCTTTATGGGCAATAAATCCTTCAATGAATTCTGATAACCCATCAACACTAGCTTCTTTATAGGGCATTTCATAAATAGGCATTAGAGGAATAACCACCCGATAATTGGATGAAAATCCCTTAATTACTCCTTCCCAGTTACTTAAAGCTCCAAAAAGACCATGTAATAATAGCAGTACTTCTCCCTGGCCTTCGTCAATATACTGGTATCCTGCTGATTCTTTAATGGTAAAATTCATAAGTCAGTTGTTAACAGTTCGTTAATTCTATCGTGTATGAATGACAAATTGAGTATATGAAAATAGTTGCAGATAAACAAAAACTTTGCGCAATTTGCCTTTCAATGTTTGGCGCAAAATAGCGCAAATGGACAATATTTCAATAATTTCGGACAAAGTTTACCCAATTATTTATCATTTGCAACCCATATTCGGTAAGTGCTGCTTCCGGATGAAATTGTATGCCTCTGATAGGCAGTGATTTGTGTTTAAATGCCATAGGTTCATTCAGTTCTGTCCATGCCAACAATTCCAATGCCTCAGGTAAATCTGATAGAATTAAAGAGTGATATCTTACAACAGATAAATAGTCAGGTAATCCTGCAAATAATTTGTCTTCAGAAATACATTGTATATACGAAAGTTTTCCATGCATGGGTTGTTCCGCTCTGACTAATTTTGCCCCAAAGTATTGTCCCAATGCCTGATGGCCTAGACAAATTCCTAAAATTGGTTTTTTGTGTATATAATAATCTATAACCTGAAGGAGATTACCTGCTTTTAGAGGGGTCTCAGGACCAGGCGACAAAACTATACCTTCATAATCGTGTTGAATAATCTCCTCTAACGATACATTATTTCGTACAATATGATATTCAGCTCTACATTGCAACAGGTAATCTGCAAGGTTATAGGTAAAGGAATCAAAGTTATCTAACAGGAGAAACATACATGAAAATTAATGACACTTCATCCATAAGGGATTGGATGGATTACGTAAAGGTTTTGTTGGCTGTGGTTGCAGATTTGTGTATACTATTTAATTCTTTGTTAACAAATCAGTTTTAGTGGATAGTTCATTTATCTATAAATCTGGTAGTTGAGCTTTTAAAAATGTTGTGAGATTTATAGATGTGCGGCATTATTATTGATGGGAACTTATTAAGAAGTACAACACTCAAATTTATTCTAGGATATTACTATTATGCTTCTATTATATATAATGGATGTAATAAATTGAGTATAAGATGGTTGTTTCTTTCTGTAGCAATAATGAGACATATATTACTACATCCTGGTAAAGTCCAATATTTGCTACTCTATTGAATTTTTTTCTGAAATAAAAGTTTTTTCCTGCATAATGGTTACTTTCCGGATGATTATCTTACAAATAATATAGATTTAAAATTACAGTAACAGAAATGTTATGCAGGCAACATACATTTGCAAAAAGTAAGTTTTCTTCATATACTTTTGTTTGGTTAGGGGAATGGGTTGTTCGTTTCGGACAACCTATTTTTTATTCTGTCCCCAACCACGATTGATAGTCAATGGTTTGCCACTTGTCCTCAATTCCCTCAATTTCCATAATTTTATTCAGAATAGCATCATGTTGCTTTCCTACTTCCAATGCATCAGCATATGGGATAGTAGTAAAGGATATCATAGTATATAAGGGTATCCACTGATCTGGAAAAAGCTGGTTAAGATGAGCGTCAATTTTTTTACGAAGTAGAAAACGAGGATCTGCTACTTTGTCGCGCATCTCTACAAAATTTTGTAGAGCTAATTCCGCAATAGCATCTGAGTTTGGTTTACGTGATTTCTCATAGGCTGATAAAATTGTATTCCAGTCATTATCATATTGATCTATAATCTCATCCAATACAACACAATCTTCGAAACCGCAATTCATTCCCTGTCCGAAAAAAGGAACTATGGCATGTGCTGCATCTCCAATCAGAGCAACTTTGTCTTTGTAAGTCCATGGGAAACAACGAACAGTTAGTAATGCAGATGTGGGATTGCTGAAAAATTCTTCAACAAGATCCGGCATGAGAGGAAGTATGTCCGGAAACGTTTCTTCAAAGAAATGTAGCAGTTGTTCTTTTGTTTGAAGCTGTTCAAAAGATGGATTGCCTGTCCATGGAAAGAATAATGTACATGTAAATGTTTTATCAGGATTAGGCAATGCAATAAGCATAAAATGTCCACGAGGCCAGATGTGAAGTGCATTTGGCTCTATTGCCCAGTTGCCATCAGCAGTAGGTGGAATGGTTAACTCTTTATACCCATGTTCAATATAATCCTGTGAGTAGTCAAACAATGGTCTTTTCATCATCGCTGATCGTACAGCGGAAAAAGCTCCGTCCGATCCAAATATCAAGTCAGGCTGAAGAGTAGATTTTTCCTCTGATTCTGCTTTATTTGGTGTAATACGGGTTATTTCCAATGTATTTTTTTGCAAGTCGATGGAGGTACATTTGTGTTCAAATATAAGCTGTACTCCATGCTTTTCTGCTTCATTCATTAAAGTTTGATTGAGTAGGCTTCGAGAAATGGCGTAAATACATTGATTATCTTTTCCATAAGGTTGAAAGGCAAGGTTTCCTTTAGTATCATGTATCATCCTACCATACATAGGTATGGCAAATTCTTTCACCTGTTCTTCAACACCTACGGCTCGCATGGCTTGCCAGCCTCTTTCACTCATAGCCAGGTTAATACTACGTCCATCTTCCCAGTTCTTAATTCGCAAGTCGGGGCGTTTTTCTATTAATTGTACCTGATGTCCTTTTCTGGCCAATAAGCTTGCCAATAAAGAGCCTACTAAGCCAGCTCCCAGTATGGTGATATTTTTCAATGATTTGATTTTTAATTAGATAAATAATAGAACTGATTGGAATGCATAGTATTTGACCAATCACTTATATAGTAGTTATTTCCCGTACACACCTACTTAAAATTTCGCCACACTGATAAATGTCTTCGAAACTATTATATAATGGTACAGGGGATAAACGAATAACATTTGGTTCTCTCCAGTCTCCAATCACTCCAGCTTCTGTAATCTTATCAAAAATGCCTTTGCCATTTTTGGTAGTTAGCATTGATAGCTGACAACCTCGTTCTTCTGGATTAGATGGCGTAATGATATGTAATGTTTGATTGAGTATAGGATCGTTCTGAATAAGAAATTCCAGATAGCCTGTTAACAGAATACTTTTTTGTCTTAAATTTTCTAGACCTGCTTCCTGAAAGATATCTAATGAAGCACGATGAACAGCCATCAGTAAGATAGGTGCATTGGCTAATTGCCAGCCATCAGCCCCATGTTGAGGAATAAATCCTTTTTTCATTTGAAATCTGGTGGCTTCGTCATATCCCCACCATCCTGCCAGCCGGGGTAATTCAGGATTGTTGGCATGTCGTTCGTGTACAAAGGCTCCAGAAACTCCACCAGGGCTGGAGTTGAGGTATTTATAGCTGCACCATACCGCGAAGTCGGCTCCCCAGTCATGTAAATGCAGTGAGACGTTGCCAATAGCATGTGCGAGATCAAATCCTACATAGGCTCCAGCTTCATGTGCTGTTTTAGAGATAGCCTGCATGTCAAAGACTTGTCCAGTGTAATAGTTTACGCCACCAAATAAAACCAATGCGGGTTTGTTTTCAGGATTGGTTATAGCTTGAATGATATCTTCAGTACGGAGGGTATGTTCGCCTTCTCTTGGTTTAATTTCTATAATAGCATCTGATGGATCGAAGCCATGAAAACGCACCTGAGACTCTACTGCATACTGATCAGATGGAAATGCTCCTGCTTCCATAATAATGCGATATCTGTCTGAAGTAGGCTGATAAAAAGATATCATCATCAGATGTAGATTCGTAGTCAGGTTATTCATGGCTACGACTTCATGCGATAATGCACCTGTCAGATTACTCAATAAAGGGCGAAATTGTTTATGGTAGGTAAGCCAGGGTTGTTTGCCTAGAAAATGTCCTTCTACAGCAAGGGTCTGCCAATGAAGCATTTCCTGTTCAACCGTATCCCGGGCTGCTTTGGGTTGTAACCCAAGAGAGTTACCACATAAATAAATAGCTTTCTTATCGTGTATAAGAGGGATATGGAAATGGTTGCGAAATTGTCTTAATGGATCTGAGGTGTCCATTTTTTGAGCAAACTCAAGACTATTTTCATATGTGATACTGGATATCATAGAGAAAGGGTGATTTTATATTCTTTTGTACATGACATCCGAACGTAATACATATTTGATACCTGATGTCACTGGTGAGCCTTCATGTTTTTGCTCATGGATAAAGCATAAAGCTTTCCCTTTAACTGGTAAAATAGATATATTGTCAAATGCGGTTTCTCCTCCGGTAAAATTATCGTTCAGATAAATCATAAATGTGATACGACTTTCTTCCTGAGCATTTCTGTGAAAACGTCCATCGATATGTCGTTTGAAACGTTGGTCATTTTCATAACGATAAAAACGAAATTGCTCATTCAAGCCTATTGCCTGAGAATCTTCTATCTGCTCAGGGACATAATTCTTTATCTTTTCCCAGAGTTGTTGAGCCAAAGTCTCATCTGTGTATATAAGCCGATAATTGTTTCGGAGAGACTTCATCATCTGTGATCCTGATGATAAGCTTACTTGTGCTTCCTCATATCCCGTTTTTTCGCTGAGTGCTATCAAATCATCACACTCCTGAGCAGATAAAAAATTGTTAATTGTCCAGATTGATGAAGTATGTGCTGTAACCTGCATAGGAATTTAAAATAGATAGCTGAAAGATATCTTTTATAACAACAGATACTAACTGGGTTTCTCCATAAATGTTCCACATTGTTTACAAGTACGCAACTCTGAAGATGCCCAGAATCGGTCCATTATTACGGGCAGTTGTCCAACAATGTCACTGACAGGAGTATATTCTTCGTAAAGTTTGTGTCCACAATTTTCACAGAACCAAAGAAATCCATCCAGTTCTTCTGGTTTGCGGTAGCGTTCCACTACTAAGCCAATAGAGCCAGCTGTCCGGCGGGGTGAATGAGGTACATGTGGTGGCAGCAAAAACATATCACCAGCCTTTAAAGGAATATCTACCACCTGATCATTTTCAACAATCTTTAAAGTAATTTCTCCTTCCAGTTGATAAAAAAGCTCTTCACCGGCATCATCATGAAAGTCTTTGCGGGAGTTGGGACCTCCAACAACCATTACAATAAAGTCTTCGTTGGCTTTATATACTTGTTGATTACCTACTGGGGGCTTTAAAAGGTGGCGATTTTCGTCAATCCATTTTTGAAGGTTGAAGGGACGTTGTATCATATCTGTATAGCAAAAGATAAAAATTGGAGATGCTATTGGCTTTACAAAACTAATAGCATTTTAACTAAATTGGTTCAGGTAAGAATAATCACTTACCCTATACAAAGTCCAAAGCTCGCACCTGCGAGCTTTGGACTTTGTACTTATTAAGCCGTTTTTGTTGTATCTGTTGATGGCTTCGTATTCTTTGGTGGAGTTGTTTTTGCAGGAGTTGTTGGTTTAGCCTTCGTAACTGCTACCGGAGCTGGTTTATCTTTGGCTGGAGTAGCTGGCTTTTCTGTTTTTACCTCTTTTGCAACAGGCGCTACAGTTGCAGGTTTCTCTGCTTTTACAGTTGGAGCTGGTGTTTTCACAGCAGGTGTACTGGCAACTGTTTCTTTTTTAGGTTCTGCTTTGACGGCAGCTTTTTGGGCAGCTTTAATAGATTTTTTAATTTTAGCTTCTGCCGCCTTTTCTGCTTTCTTAACTTTCTTTGCTCCTTTGCTAACCTTCTTTGCTATCTTAACTGCACTTTTCTCAATAGACTTTTTAATATCTTTGGCTACTTTAGGGTGGATTTCCGCTACAACTTCCTGAATTTTATCTAGAATTTTTGCTGCGATGTCTTTTTTACCAGCTTTCTTGGATTTCATAAGGATATGCTTTAAATGAAGAATGACTTTGCTGTTTTACTAAATGTACCGAAGCAAATCTATTGATTAGGACTTTGTTAAGCAAATGATATTAATCAACTAATGTGCTTAATTTATGTAATTTTTATCTTCATTGGTATATTATTTCTTCTATTTGATCTTATAACTTGCTGTCAAGTAGTGTTAGGATAACAACTGACGAGAACACTCCCATAGCACAATACCAACACTGACAGAGATATTTAATGAATGTTTGGTACCGAATTGCGGAATTTCAACACTGACATCTGCCAATGGAAGTAATTTCTCGTCTACCCCAAAGACTTCATTTCCAAAAACAAAGCAATACTTTTTATCAGAGGAAATCGTAAAGTGATTTAGATTTATACTTCCTTCGGTTTGTTCCAGTATTACAATAAGATAGCCTTCATCTCTTAATCTTTTCACTGCTTCTTCACTGGTTTCAGAATACTCCCATGCAATAGATTCGGTTGCCCCTAATGCAGTTTTTGCAATTTCCCGGTTAGGAGGAGTAGCAGTGATTCCGCATAACATGATCTTTTCAACTGCAAAAGCATCTGCAGTCCGAAAGGCTGAGCCTACATTGTGAGCACTACGAACATTGTCAAGAAGGAGGATGAAGGGATTTTTTTTTGTATTTTTGAAGGCTTCAACCGAAGGTCGGTTAAGCTCATCCATTGAAAGCTTACGCATACAAGTAAAGAATAATTAGACTGCAAGTTTCTGTTTAATATTTCAAGCATACAAATGGAACGATAAAAATTACGTACAGCATTTGCTGTTCCTGCACTTGTAATCACTATACCTATAATATGAAGACAGAAGAAACACCTCTGATGAAGCAATATAACCAGTTTAAGGTAAAATATCCGGGAGCATTGCTATTATTCAGAGTGGGGGATTTTTATGAGACATTTGGCGATGATGCCATTAAAACAAGTAAGATTTTAGATATTGTTCTTACAAAAAGATCGAATGGCGCAGCTTCGGAAGTACCACTGGCTGGATTTCCTCATCATGCCTTGGAAGGTTATCTGGCAAAACTGGTACGGGCAGGACAGCGGGTAGCTATCTGTGATCAGTTAGAGGATCCAAAATATGCCAAGGGGCTCGTAAAACGTGGTGTAACGGAGTTGGTAACTCCTGGTGTAGCTTTTAGCGATAATGTGCTGGATACAAAACGCAACAACTATCTATCCGCAGTTTACTTTGCTAAAGATGCAGTTGGTGTAGCTTTTCTGGATGCTTCAACCGGAGAGTTCTTTACCACTCAGGGGGATCTGAATTACATCGAAAAATTACTACAAGGATTCTTACCTGCTGAGATTCTTTATTGTAAGCCACAGAAGAACCAGTTTTTTGAGGCATTCGGAGATAAATATATTACCTATGCGCTGGAGGATTGGGTATTTACACATGATCATGGATATAATACACTGACACAACATTTCAAGACAACCTCACTGAAAGGATTTGGAATTGAGAATCTTTCAGAAGGGATTGTTGCGGCAGGAAGTGTACTTCATTATCTGGCAGAAGCAGAACATAAAAATCTTAAACACATTGCCCATATAGCCCGTCTGGATGAAGAACGATATGTATGGCTTGATAAGTTTACAATCCGGAATCTGGAACTTGTACATCCACAGCAGGAGGGAGGAGTACCCTTAATTCAGGTATTAGACCAGACGGTTACTCCTATGGGGAGCCGGTTAATGCGTAAATGGCTGGTATTACCTTTGAAAGAAAAGAAACTGATAGAAGAACGTCTGGAAGTAGTGAGTGAATTTGTACAGAATGAAGACTTACAGGAAGAGATATTGAAACATATGAAAGCAGTAGGTGATATCGAACGGCTTATTTCCCGTGTAGCTGTTCGCAGGGCAAATCCACGCGATCTATGTCAGTTAAAGAAATCTCTTACTCAGATTAGCCCTATTAAGGATTGGCTAGCTAACAGCGAACTACCTCAGCTAAAACGTTTGGCTGACAGGCTGCATCCTTGTTTGCCATTGGTAGAACGACTTGAAAAAGAATTGCGTGAAGATGCTCCTGCTGTTACGAATCAGGGTGGGATGTTAAAAGAAGGTGTAAATGCCGAATTGGATGAATTACACAAGTTAGCCTTCTCAGGAAAAGATTACCTGTTGCAGATTCAGCAACGGGAAATTGCAGCTACAGGTATTACTTCACTGAAAGTATCCTATAATAAAGTGTTTGGCTATTATCTGGAGGTAAGTAATGCCCATAAGCATAAAGTGCCAAACACTTGGTTGCGTAAACAAACACTTGTCAATGCAGAACGCTACATAACAGAAGAACTCAAAGTATATGAAGAGAAGATTCTGAATGCAGAAGACCAGATTTTTCAGATTGAGCAACAATTGTTCAATGAACTGGTATTGGCTGCCAGTGAGTATACTGCTCAGATCCAACAAAATGCATTTGGATTAGCTATGCTGGATTGTTTACTTTCGTTTGCACGTGTAGCTGTAAAGAACCGTTATGTACGACCACAGATACGTGATAATAAAGAAGTAAATATCAAAGAAGGACGTCATCCTGTTATTGAGCAGCAACTACCCTTAGGAGAAAGTTATGTACCTAACAGCATACTGCTTAATGACGAAACACAACAAATTATTGTAATTACCGGTCCTAATATGGCTGGTAAGTCTGCTTTACTACGTCAGACTGCCTTGATTGTATTAATGGCTCAGATGGGAAGTTTTGTTCCTGCAGAAGAAGCAACTATTGGCCTTGTAGACAAAGTATTTACACGGGTTGGGGCTTCTGATAATTTGTCTCGTGGTGAATCTACGTTTATGGTAGAAATGACAGAAACAGCCAGTATTCTGAATAACCTTAGTGAAAGAAGTTTGGTATTGATGGATGAGATTGGACGAGGTACAAGTACATATGATGGTATATCCATTGCGTGGTCTATTGTAGAGTATTTGCATAACCATCCTAAGTATAAGGCTAAAACGCTGTTTGCAACCCATTATCATGAACTCAACCAACTGGCTGAGGATTTTCCACGTATAAGAAATTACAACGTATCCGTAAAAGAGGTTGGGAATAAAGTAGTCTTCCTGCGTAAATTGAAAGAAGGAGGTAGTGAACACAGCTTTGGTATTCATGTAGCTCAGATGGCGGGTATGCCTCAAAATGTAGTGTTACGGGCTAATGAAATCATGCATCATCTGGAGACAGACAAAATTCGTCAACAGGCTGAAGAGCGTGTTCGGGAAGTACCTAAAAATAATGTCCAGTTTACTTTATTTGAAGCTGATCCTACATTACAACGAGTAGCAGATACATTGGAAAAGGTGGATGTAAATACACTGACACCTATTGAAGCATTGCTTAAACTCAATGAATTAAAGAGTATATTGAATAAAAAGAATTAATCTTTTCCCATTGGTAATAAATAAAAAGGATTATCTCTCAATTGATATTTATCATGTATTGTGAGATGATCCTTTTTTATGTTTATTAGTCAAATTACCTATCTTTCGTTATTGGGATTAATCAGAAGATAGGAGAGTGATTTGTATCTTTATGTATAAGTAATACGTTATAAATATCAACAGATTCTGTATGTACGTGTTTCTATAGTATGAATAAAGGACACTAAATACTGAATGTAAAATGTATGTTTCATCTTTATTGAATGATATTGCTTCCTGAAGCGGATACTCTATCACAGGAATCTTTATGACAGTTGCCAAAGGTTTTCGGATATTTTTTTACTGTCTGTTAATTCTGACAACTCTCCTTGCTGTTCTATTATGGACATTACCTCGCTTTTATGAAGAAAGAGCTGCTTCCTATTTAAGGAAACAATTTGCTTTGTATTCGGATCTGCGTCTGCAACACTTCACTACTCGTATTTCATTATTTTCTCACTTTCCGCATGTGACTTTTACTTTTGAACAATTATCTGTTGTTGATACAACATTTTCTGTTCCATTACAGGTACTGGGAGTTAAGCAGGCAAAATTTACAGTTAATCTACAGGATATTAAGAGGGATACAGTTCCCCTCCGGAATATTCAACTAAAAGGAATCCGTTTTTATCAGGAGATTGATTCAGTAGGACATAAAACGGGATTTCGTTTCAAAAAGCGTAAAACCTCCGGATCAGTTATTGCCACTCCCGCTCGATTTGAATTTCCTCAAATTGAGATCTCAGATGTGCAAGTGCGCACACTGAATAAATATAAGCAAAGTGCATTCTCTGTTCTTGTTAAAAATGCCTCTTTATCTGCAAGTTATGCAGGTGATAGTCTCTTAGTAAAAGGCACACTTCAGGGAGAATCAGAATATATAAAGAATCAGAGTATAACACTTTTTCAGGGATGGCCATTTACAGCTACAGCTCACTATGTATACAATGTAAAACAAAAAAAAGGTACTCTATATGAGAGTGCTATACAGGTACATCAGGATACAATCTCGATAATGGGGACTCATAAGCGCAGTAAACAAGGGGTTTTACTCGCTATAGATTTGCAGGGCCAGCTAGGATTAACAGAATTATTGAATGAAGCGTTACCTGGTAAACTTAAACATTATCTTGCTCAGGTATCCAGCAACAGCAAGGTGAAATTTCACTACTCCATTACCGGAAAAAGTAGCCCTACTTTACGTCCGCATACACATTTAGCTTTTGTGGTTACAGATGGAAATATAGCATGGTCAAAAAGCCTTGTTAAGCTGAAACATATAGATCTGAGAGGTGAACTTGATAATGGAAAAGATCAAACACCTCGTACCAGCTATATTCGAATTTCTTCATTTCGTTGTCAAACGGATTCTAATACACTAGATGGTAATTTACAGGTAACAAATTTTGACTATCCATCTATCAAATTAGCAGTACAGGGACACCTTGCTATTCCTGTACTGGCTACAATTGCTGATATACCCAATCCATCTTCTTACCAAGGTAGTATTAGAGGTAATATGGCTCTGGAAGGACCTCTTCATTCTCCAATAGCTGGTTATTTTTCAAAAAAACTTAAATGGAATGGTACTTTGACGATCCAAAATGGTTCTTGGGTTGGACATAATACTTTTCAGGCAACTCATGTAAATGCTGATATGCAGTTTGCCAATAATTTATTACAAATACAGAACTTGCACGGTCGTATTAATAATCAGCCTGTTTCAGTTTCTGGAACAATACAAAATCTTTTAGCATACATAGTTGGGTTTCATCCTGTTGTTAATGTAGTGGCCATAGTAAATGCCAAACAAGTTAATACAGAATGGTTTCAAGGATTATTTGTTGCGTCATCTTTGGCCTTACCCCATAAAAAGAAAACTCTTGTACATACTGCTCATTCGTCTATCACTAACCTGATACAACATACAACTCTGCTTCCTCCATTTATTCAGACAGATATAAAGGTTCAGTGTAATGAATTGTTAGTCGGAAATGATACCATACATAATCTTAACTCACATTTACAAAGTACAAAAACTGCTTTAAACTTCACTCATCTGGCAGGTAGTTGGAAGAAAGGAAAGTTTGAGGGAGAGCTTTATTTACCGAATGATTTAAACAAGCTTAACCAAAGCAACTTAAAAGGAATTATTCAAATTGATGAACTTGATTTGAAAAGTGCAATTGGACAAAGATTATCAAATAAGAAAAACTTTCTTTCTTCTTTACCTTATAATCCTTCTGCAAATAAAGAACTATCACCTTATTTACAGGCATTGATTCAAGGGGCAGATATAGGGGTAACTCTGTCTGTTAGCCAATTACGATTACCAGGAGAGGAGAATATTCAAAAGCTTACGATGCAGATTCAAAAGAACAATGAGCATGTGAATATATCAGACCTAAAATTCGAGACGACTTTGAATGGAAAAGCATCTGGAAGTGGACGATTTCGTTTACTATCACAACCAACAAACTCAATTCAGATTTTAGATCCTCTTTTTTCTCTTAAGTTAACATATAACTACCTGAACCTTGAAAAGTTGATGAAACAGATTGCTGCAATTGGACATTTACTACCACGCCGCATTTCTGGTAAGGCTGAGAAGAATATATCTTCGGTAAAACCTCATTCCAACTATCAACCATGGGTTATATTTCCAACAAACTATCAGGTGGACCTTGAAGTAGAATCTGACAGACTGCACTATTATCAGTTGAATGGATATGAGTTAGCTTTTAAAACACGTATATACCGAACTCATGCCATTGTTGATGATTTTGGAATTAAGGCATTTGATGGGAAAATAGCCTTACAGGGAACTATTAACTGGAGTAACAGAGTCAAAGAAGTGCCTGTGCATTTGCGGGCAAAGCTGCAACGGATAAATCTGTATAGTTTATTTAAGGCTGCAGATGAATTAAATCTAGATTTGCTTCATAGTCATAATATACGGGGAGATGTTGATTGTAATTTGTCTGTCCATACCAAATTGGATAATTCGTTTGCTCCCCGTTTGTCTCAAACTACTCTCTATTCCAGTGCTTTGATTCGCAATATGGAATTAATCAATGTAGAGCCTCTTCAACAGGCTTTGCGTTTTGTGAAAAAGAAAAAAACAGAGCATATGTACTTTAATGATGTCCATGCACATTTTCTTTTTAGCAAAGATAAATTCTTTACTCCCGGAGTAAAGCTGGATAATAATATATCTGAATTTAAACTAAGTGGCTCTTATACTATGAACGGACCCGCAGACCTGTATCTGGACCTGAATATTTTTGAAGTTTTGTTTGGTAACAATAAGAAACGTATTGAACGTATTCAGCAAGATGCAGATACCTTAATGACACCTAAAAAGCAGCATTTGCTGGTATATCGTCAAGCTAATGGAGTCAGGACAAATTCATATAAAGTAAAGTTCTTTTCTCGCAAGGAGCGAAACTCGATAGATAAAATGCTCAATCATCATTTTAGAGAGCAGTTGCTTGAATGGAAAATTGATACTGTGTTTAGTGTAATGCAGAAAATTAACCTGCAGAAATAAACGTAAACATAGAGGCGTTTGCAAGAGATATTCAAACTTCCATAAATTAGCCCTTCCCATTTCATCATCTTGTTATTATAGGTTTATTCGTAATTTACGCACCAGTATACTTTTCATCAACTTTCAACTTTTATTGCTGTATATGATTCTTTTTCGAAGAAGTGTAGGTTTGTTTCTATTTCTTTTTTTCTCAGTTATTCAAATTCAGGGGCAGGTAGGACAGTCGCTGCAATGGTCTAAAGATGGGAATGGCTATTATGATTATGAAGATTCACAGATAAGTTTAACCAATCTGGCTACAGGTGGACAAACTGTATTGGTAACTAAAGAACAATTGGTTCCAACAGGTATGACTGTACCACTTGCTGTAAAAAGCTTCACATTATCAGAAGACGGGCAGAAAGCTTTGATTTTTACCAATACAAAACGTGTATGGCGTTATGAAACACGTGGTGATTATTGGATCATAGACTTAAAATCAAAGCAACTCACTCAGATTGGAAAAGATCGTCCTCAGTCTTCTTTAATGTTTGCCAAGTTTGCTCCTGATGGAACTAAAGTTGCCTATGTAAGTGAACACAATGTATATGTAGAAGATATTGCTACAGGAAAGAGTTCCGCTCTGACATCTACTAATGGGACTCGTAAACTGATTAATGGAACATTTGACTGGGTGTATGAAGAAGAATTTGGTTGTAGAGATGGGTTTCGCTGGAGTCCGGACGGGCAACGAATTGCCTTCTGGCAGATTGATGCCAATACAATCCGGGATTATTACATGCTTAACACAACGGATTCTATTTATTCGCAGGTGATCCCTGTGGAATATCCTAAGGTTGGTGAGATGCCATCTGCCTGCCGGATTGGTGTGGTAGAGGTTACTTCTGGTAAGACTACATGGATGGTAGTTCCTGGTGATTCCAGACAACATTATATTCCACGCATGGAATGGGCTGGTGCTTCTGAAGTTATCTTACAACAGTTAAATCGTAAGCAGAATGCCAGTAAACTGATATACTGTAATGTACAAACAGGAACTGCTTCTACGATTTATACAGAGACAGATGAGGCTTGGATTGATATAAAATCTCGCTGGAATGATGATGATCCTAGTGGCTGGGAATGGATTAATAGTGGAAAAGAATTTATATGGGTAAGTGAGAAAGACGGCTGGAGACATATATATCGAATATCCAGAGATGGTAAAAAAGAATCTTTGATCACTGCTGGTAACTATGATGTGATTCAAATAAAACAGATTGATGAAAAAACTGGTGTGATTTACTTTATGGCCTCTCCTAAGAATGCCACTCAGCAATACTTGTACAAAGTAACTATTACAGGTAAAGGGCAAGCGCAACAGGTATCGCCAGCTATCGAAGAGGGAACTCATGAATATGAAATCTCTCCCAATGGGAAATATGCATTCCATCAGTTTTCAAACTATTATACTCGTCCTGCCCAGGAATGGATTTCTTTACCAACTCACAAGCCTTTAGACGCTTCTGCGGATATTACCAAAAAAATTTCTGCTGATGCAAAAAAAACTTCTAATATTGAATTTATCAAAGTCACTACAGAAGAAGGTGTAGAGCTGGATGGATGGATGGTAAAACCAGCAAACTTTGATGCCAGCAAAAAATATCCTATTGTTTTTCATGTATATGGTGAACCTGCATCTCAAACAGTTACTGATGTTTGGGGGCGTCAGCGAAACTTTTTATATGGAGGCAATATGTCTAATGATGGGTATATCTATATCTCTTTTGATAACAGAGGAACACCTGCCCCTAAAGGACGTCAGTGGCGTAAAGCTATTTATCGACAAATTGGTCGTATAAATATTAAGGATCAGGCTATGGCTGCCAAGAAAATTCTCCAGTTGCCTTATGTTGATCCTGCACGTGTAGCTGTCTGGGGATGGAGTGGCGGAGGATCATCTACCTTAAACCTTTTGTTTCAATATCCTGAAATATTTAAAACGGGTATTGCTGTTGCGGCTGTTGCTAATCAGCTTTCCTATGATAATATTTACCAGGAACGCTATATGGGACTTCCACAAGAAAATCAGGATGATTTTATAAAAGGATCTCCTATCTTTTATGCTAAAAATCTTCAGGGAAATCTTCTGTATATACATGGTACAGGTGATGACAATGTTCATTATCAAAATGCGGAATTGCTGATCAATGAGTTGATCAAACATAATAAACAGTTTCAAGTTATGCCTTATCCGAATCGTACACATGGCATTTATGAAGGAGAAGGAACTGGAAGACACTTAGTTACTTTATACACTCAGTTTTTACAAAAAAATTGCCCCGGAGGAGGTAAATAGAAACGAGTTTTCTAAACTGGAGTTATGATTTAGGGAATAATTTTAATCCCTACAAATTTGCTGGTCAACTGCTAAAGCCCCGAAAATATTTTCGGGGCTTTGTTTATTCAGTGGCAATCCCCACTTTTACAGCAATTTTTGTAAAACAGTCTTACCTATATATGAATATCAGCTTTGTTATTCCTGCCTATAACTGCCAGGATACGATAGTCGAAACCGTTGAATCTATTTTTGATCAGAACTTTGAAGAAGGAGATGAGATTCTTATTGTAGATGATCTTTCTACTGACTCTACAGTTCGAGTATTAAAAGAACTTGCAACAAAATATCCTTCCATACGATTGTTTTTCCATCAGGTAAATAAAGGGACAGCTGCAGCTGGTCGCAATACTGCCATCGAACAAGCAAAGCATGAACTTATATTTTGTGTAGATGCCGACAATGTTTTGGTTCCAGGAAGTGTGTCTAAACTTAAAAAGTACATGCTGGATAATCAGGCAGATGCTGCTGCTTTTGGAGAAATCCATTTTTTCAAGGATGGAGAAGATGGAAGTAAAAAGCTGGTATATAAAACAGTGTTTAAGTCTGGCGTATATAAACTGGCAGATGCATTAAGTGTAAATTACTTTATTGGCCAGAGTGGTAACTATTTATATACAAAACAAAGTTGGCTTAAAGCTGGTCGTTATTTTGAACCTACATTAATTAATCAAACCCTTGATTCCTGGACTTTTACCATACGTCAGCTGGGGGTAGGATGCAAACTGGTAAAACTGGCTGATACACATTATCTGCATCGTCGTACAGGGTCTTCCCACTGGAATCGTGAAATAAAAAAAGGAAGTGTTTCGTTGGCTGCTCTGACTGGCATTATGCCATTTCTGAATCAGATTACGGATGAAGATGTAGATTATATATTTGGAAAAGAAACTCGGTATACATGGTTTGACGATCTGGAGAAAAGACCTATTCATTTGAAATCAGGTGAGACAGGAACAGGTGCGTTGAAAATTGTGAGTGTGAATGAACATGTAAAAAAATACCCTCTCTGGAAACGTATCATAGGAGCTGTACTCCGGGAAATCAAAGCATAGCAATAAACAAGATAATACAAGTGATAAAAATTATTTGCTGCTTTATTTGGAAAATAAAACCAAATGAAATTATCTTAGCGTAATATTTACACTAACAAGTGATTTAATCACCAATTTAATTCTGCCACGTGAATAAACATCTGCAATTATATGGTCAGTCGTTAAGTTTACTTACAGACTTATATCAACTTACAATGGCTTATGGATACTGGAAATCAGGAACAGCCGAGAAAGAATCTGTATTCAATCTGTTTTTTCGCAAAAATCCATTTGGTGGCGGTTATACGGTAGCTGCAGGTTTGGAGCAAGCCATTGATTTTATTGAGAACTTTCGTTTTTCCGAAGAAGATACAGCCTATTTAAGAACGCTGACAGGCAGTGATGGACAGCCTTTGTTTGAGGCTGCTTTTTTAGATTATCTACAAGAGTTACGATTCACTGGTGAAGTAGATGCTATTCCTGAAGGCACAGTAGTATTTCCTCAGGAGCCACTCCTACGTGTACGTGGACCAATTTTGCAATGCCAGATTCTGGAAACGCCTTTATTGAATCTGATCAATTTTCAATCCCTGATAGCAACCAAGGCTGCTCGTATCAAACAGGTAACTAAAGGTGAACCCGTACTGGAATTTGGTTTACGAAGAGCTCAGGGGATGGATGGTGGAGTGACTGCAAGCCGGGCTGCTTATATAGGCGGGGCTGATGCTACTTCCAATGTACTAGCAGGTCGTTTGTTTGGTATTCCTGTAAAAGGAACTCATGCACATAGCTGGGTTATGTCATTTGACTCTGAAGAAGAAGCATTTGAGACCTATGCAGAAGTATTACCCAATAACTGTATTTTCCTGGTAGATACATTTGACACCTTAGAAGGTGTTAAGAAAGCCATTGAAACAGGTAAAAAACTGGAAGCAAAAGGCTATAAATTAGGAGGGATACGGCTCGATTCTGGTGACTTGGCTTATTTTAGTATTGAAGCCCGTAAGTTGTTGGATACTGCCGGATTCAAAGATGCGGCTATTGTTGCCAGCAATGATCTGGATGAAAATATCATTCAGAGTTTGAAAGATCAGGGAGCTACTATTAATGTCTGGGGAGTAGGGACCAAACTGGTAACAGCGTATGATCAGCCAGCCCTAGGGGGAGTGTATAAGCTGGCAGCGATGAGAAATGATAAAGATGATGAATGGGAATATAAAATCAAGTTATCTGAGCAAACCATAAAGATTTCTACTCCCGGTATCCAGCAGGTGAGACGTTATCGGAATGCCAATGGTTTTATAGCGGATATGATTTATAACACAGAAGGTTTCCAGAAGAAAGAGGAAGAAATCATGATTGACCCTATGGATTATACCAAGAGGCGTAAACTGGATAACGCGACTCCTCATGAAGATCTGCTGGTACCTGTATTTCGGGAAGGAAAACTTGTATATAATCTTCCCGAGATACAGGATGTAAAGAAACGTGTAGAAGATCAACTAAGCGGATTCCATGAAAGTATCAGACGTTTTGTAAACCCTCACTTATATCCTGTAGGATTGGAAAAAGGTTTGTATGATTTCAAAACAGATCTGATTCTGAAATTGCGGAAATTTAACGGAAAGTAAAAAATTAAACAGGCTACCCGATACACGTGAATAAGATCATCTTTAGTACTCAGGCATATCAGTATTTACAGAAAGAACTATGTCATACCACCGGTTTTGAGTGTGGTGAGGTGGAAGTAAAGAATTTTCCGGATGGAGAACGATATCAGCGCATTCTTACCAGTGTGGATTGCCGGGAGGTTGTGCTGATTGGTGGTACTATTTCTGATGCAGATACACTGGAACTTTTTGATCTGGCTTATTCACTTGTATCTATGGGAGCAGAGTCATTATTGCTAATGATTCCTTATTTTGGGTACGCTACCATGGAACGATCTGTTAAGAAAGGTGAGGTAGTGACTGCCAAGACAAGAGCTTTTTTACTATCCAAGATTCCTGCAAGTTCGATGGGGAATCGGGTGTTTCTTCTGGATCTTCATACCGAAGGAGTACCGTATTATTTCGAAGGAAAAACAAGGCCTGTGCATCTGTATGCAAAGCCTACTATAATGGAAGCTTGTCGGGAAATTGCCGGAAACGATTTTGTACTGGCATCTACAGATGCAGGTAGAGCCAAGTGGGTAGAGTCTCTGGCTAACGATATGAATGTGAATGGAGCATTTGTGTTTAAGAGACGGATTAGTGGAGATGAAACACAAATTACCTCTATTAGCGCGGATGTAAGAGATAAGTATGTAATCATCTATGATGATATGATTCGGACAGGTGGTTCTTTAATTAATGCGGCCAGAGCATATAAAGAAGCAGGAGCTACTAAAATTGCTGCGGTAACTACACATGGACTTTTTAGCAAAGATGGTTTAGAAAAAATTAAAGCAAGTGGTTTGTTCGAATGTGTTGTAAGTACCGATAGCCATCCGAATGCAGTTCGACTACAGGGGGACTTCCTTCGGGTTAAGTCTATTGCATCGTTATTCAGGCAAGAGATAGAAAAACATTAACTATAGTGATGAAGACTTTGTGAAGATAGTATTGTATAATCAGCTATATCAGTTCCTTGAAAAGATACATAATAACATATCTTATTCTGTTATTCTGGACTTCTGTTCTACTGACAGCACAGGTTCCAAAAGCAGGAATCTATGAGATAAAGCCTTCCTATCCATTTCCCTATCCGATTCCCCAGTATAGTGGTGAGAGTTATCATACGAACACAAAAGCTGAACCTTATCTGGATGAAAAACTACAGATAAAGTATACAGTTGTGTCTGTGGATACCTCTGCTAAAACTGTAAAGTTTCTGTTCCTGGCTAAAAATCCAGAGCTTTATAACGGAACTGTATATGGTTATGCACCCAAACTTGAAGCGCATGCAGGACAATACCAAACTGTAATGGACACAACTGTATGGGGAGGTGATCTAAGCAGTGGATATGATTTTAGAAGTATTCAGATGTATGCTGGCTATTACTTTCGGATCTATCCTGAACAATTTTTTCTTGCAGGGACTCCTAAAGTGCTGACAGATAGTTTACATATGGATAAAACTGTTTTTCCGGTTATTACTACCCGTTATCAAACAGTGATTTATCCTATGAGCCCTTTTTTTTTAGGAAATGCCAGGCCTTATATTGATATCCAAAAAATCAATGTAGACAGTATCTCACTCTATCAGAATCCAGATGTAGCTAGTCGAAAAATGAACTCGATATATGGAGGAGAATATGTAGCAGTATTGCAGGAAGCAACTAACTGGTATGAGGTTGAGCAGGTTTCTGTAAATGCTACGATTACACATGGATGGCTTTCGAAAGAAGAATTACAATCTGGCGTTTGGATTAAACAACAACAGCATACAGATGCGTATTCATTTGATGTTGCATGGAGTGATACAACTGAAAACGATTTAGAATCTGCCGTAGCACAAGCTATTCGTGTAAGATCAATAAAAACAGATACTACTTTACAAATTATAGATCGATTAGGGGCTACACCTACTAGTCCTGTCAATAATTGTATACAGGTGCAGGACTGTAATTTTGATGGGTATCCGGATATTCATATTATGATGTTTCTACCTGCAGGGCCGAATATCCCTCACAATATTTATGTATACAATCCGAAAACCAAATTGTTTGAGTTTGATCTGACTCTTTCTGAAATTACCAGTCCGGAGTTTAATACAAAAACGAAAACTATTCATAGCTCCTGGAGGGGAAGTTGTTGTGATCATGGACGTGATACCTATCGGTATATCAATGGTAAACTGATCCTGGTTGCTCGTTATCAGGAAGACTGTACACATACAAAAGAAGATGGAACCGAATATTGTTATATTATAGACGGAAAGCTGATAAAAGGAAAGTGGATTGAAAAAAAGAAAAAGAAGCTAGTAAGTGAAGTTTATCCTGAAGAAAAGAAATAAATGCGGGAGTATAGAGTAGTCTATTCTTTCGTAGTACAACATACTTAAACACAGTAACAGATATGAATCCTCTTAAAATTGCAGCGGCAGTGGTAAACCAGACTCCTTTGGACTGGAAACGTAATGTGCAACATCATCTGGATGCGATAGCAGAAGCCAAGAAGCAAAATATAAGTTTGTTGTGTTTTCCGGAATTGAGCATATCCGGATATGGATGTGAAGATATGTTTTATGCACCCGGAGTTACGCAAACAGCAGGTGAAATGCTTCAACTTATTGCAGATGCGAGTGAAGGAATTATGGTCTCAGTTGGATTACCTGTTCGGTATAATCATCGTTTGTATAATACAGCATGTTTTATTGCAGATAAGAAGATTCAGGGATTTGTATGTAAAAAAAATCTTCCTGGCAATAGCATCTATTATGAGCCACGCTGGTTTCATGCCTGGGAAGCTGGAGTTGTTACTTCTATTGAAATCAACGGTCAGGAATACCCAGCCGGAGACCTGATTTTTGAAGTGCAAGGTATCCGGGTTGGTTATGAGATATGTGAAGATGCATGGATTGCCCATCGTCCGGGACGTGAATTGTATTTACGTGGCGTTGATATTATTCTCAATCCTAGTGCCAGCCACTTTGAGTTTGGAAAGTCATTTTTACGGGAGCGGTTTGTTATGGATGCTTCCCGTGCATTTGGGGCCACCTATTTGTATGTGAATCTGTTGGGAAATGAATCCGGGCGTGCCATCTTTGATGGAGATGCCTTTATCACCTCTTCTGCTGTAGGATTGGCTTCCGGAAGTCGGTTTAGCTATAAGGATTTTCTTCTGGTATCTGCAGTTATTGATGTAGACAATACTCGACTCTCACAGGTACAGAATCGTGTCCCACTAATTAAAAATGATTTTGGGATTATTAAAGTGCCTTTTGTATGGTACAAAGCTGCTTATGAGCCTTACAGTTATGACTTAGAGAGTTGGGAGAAAAGCCAGTATACCAAAGAAGAAGAGTTTGCCCGTTGTATTGCACTGGCTCTATTTGACTACCTGCGTAAGAGCCGTTCCAATGGTTGGGTAATTTCGCTGAGTGGCGGTGCCGATTCCTCTGCTATTGCCTCTTTGTGCCGACTGGCAATCAAACTTTGTATAGAAGAAATAGGTTTGGAAGGCTTACAAAAAAAGCTGTATTATCAGAAAGATATTCAAAATTGTAAGACGGAAGCAGATGTAGCAGCTACATTGATTACATGTGTTTACCAGGCAACAGAAAACAGTTCGGATGATACCCGTAACTCGGCAGAAACGCTGGCAAAAGATCTGGACGTTGAATACTTTGAGATTAGCATTGACACATTGGTAAAAGAATACCGTACTTTAATAGAAGGTGGCTTGGGTCGTAAACTTTCCTGGGAGACAGATGATGTTCCTTTACAAAATATCCAGGCACGGGTACGGGCTCCAAGTATTTGGTTACTAGCCAATGTGAAAAATGCGTTGTTACTCTCTACCAGCAACCGTTCTGAGGCTGCTGTTGGCTATGCCACTATGGATGGGGATACTGCAGGTAGCATCAGTCCGATTGCTGGTATCAACAAGCATTTTATTCGTCAATGGCTGCGTTGGCTGGAAACCGATGGATTGGAAGGACGGATTCGTTTTGCTGGACTGAAAGCAGTGAATAGTCTGCAGCCTACTGCTGAATTGCGACCTCAGGATAAAAAGCAGACAGATGAGGAAGATCTGATGCCATATGCCTTACTGGATGCTATTGAAGATGCTGCCATACGTGATAAGAAGATGCCTAAGGATATATTGCCATTGATGAAATACAAGTTTGAGGGTATCTATACAGAAGAGGTAATTATCAAGTCTATTGAACGATTTTTCCGGTTGTGGAGCCGTAACCAATGGAAACGGGAACGATATGCTCCCGGATTCCATGTGGATGATCATAGCTTAGACCCTAAAACATGGTGTCGCTTCCCGATTTTGTCAGGAGGTTTTGAAAAGGAACTGGAGGATATGAGAAAAAGCATAGGAGAATAGAAAAATCAGATAAGCCGCAAAGAAGCTACGTATAGTATATGGAAAGAGAGAAAATAAGAGTCTTGTATGCCCGGCAACACCAAACCGTTTTTCCTAAGCTGGGAGTTTTTCTGGGAGGGCCTACTCCTCCTGGCGGTGAGGCGATGACAACAGGGTGGAGGAGAACTGTTATTTATGCATTGGAAAAAGATGAGAGACTCGATCCAAGTATGGTTGTAGTTGCCCCTGAACCGGAAAGTGGTATCTGGTCTGATATTGATGTAGCAGGAAATTCAAAATTAACAGAGGTATTGAATAAGCAGGTTCCCTGGGAATGGCAATACCTGAATTTGTGTGATATTACTGCATTCTGGTTGCCAACTTACTGGCTGCCAGAAGTAGCTGAAAACTTTCCTGCTAACATTGGACCCACTACTCGGTTTGAACTCGGGTATTATTTACAGGAATATCTGAAAAGTCCGCAGCGGAGAAAGTTTATTATTGGGTCTCCGGAAGATGCAGAAGGAATAAAGTGGGCCAAGCGCATAACGGATATACATGGGATTAAATGGCATTTTTTGCCTAAAGGTGAGAAGCACAAATTAGTTGCTGATTCTTTTATTGAAGAAATTGCCACAACGTTGGTTCAGAACAAATGGGAATATTAAGAAAATATGTCATGAAAAAAAGTCTTTTGTTTTTAGCATTTGTATCCTTTTCTATACTCTGTAATGCACAAACAGATGAAGAGATCAAACCTTTTATAGTAAAAGGATATGAAGTGCTGCATCAGGAAAATGGTGACTTGAATAAAGATGGTAAATCAGATTGCTTGCTTATTTTAAAAGCAAAAGGGGAGGATAAAAAAACAGAAGAAGTTCCTCGTCCATTGCTAATCCTGATCCGGCAGCCAGATGGAAAACTAAAGCAGGTTGCCCGAAACGACAAGGTTGTCTTATGTTATCAGTGTGGTGGTGTTTTTGGTGATCCGTTTTCTGATATTACTATCAAAAATGGTTATTTTTCGATTGAACATTATGGAGGTAGCAGTTGGCGCTGGACCCGGATTATAACATTTAAGTACACTCCAACTGATAAAAAGTGGTACCTGCACAAAGATGGTTCAGATTCATTTCATACTTCTGAGCCTGACAAAGTAGAAACAAAAGTTAAAACAACAAAGGATTTTGGGAAAGTGCTGTTTGAAAACTATGATGTCAATAAAGAATAACCCGATTTGCTACTAAAACAATGAGTTTCTGGAACAAGGATGAAAATAGCCCTCATTTTGAAGTATTCCCACTAAGCGCCAGTGATCAGGATTCATTACGTACTGAGATTCATAATATGTATCAGGCGCGGTGGGGGATGTGGATATTGCTGGTAGGTGTAGTGGTCGGTGCATTTTTTCTACTACGGATGTTCTTGCCTATTACCTGGGCTGGAGCCTGGAAGATTAGTCTGGGTATATATGTAGGATTAGGCGTTTTGTCATGGATCTGGCTAAGCTGGGATATACGGCGGCTCAAAGAAGATCTGAGATCTGGCCTTAAAAATAAGCTGCAAACTGTTGCCTGTCTGGATGATGATGTTTCAACTGACACCCAAATGAAAAAGAAGAGTACAAAATATGTTACGCTAAAATATCCCTATACTGCTACACAACGTAAAAGCTTCTATCTAAGAACCAGGAATGAAGAATTAGACCTGAAAGAAAAGCTGGAATTGGAGTATCTTGAAAAGTCGGGGTTTATTCTGAGTCTTCGTAATATATCTTTTATTAATCGATCTGAGGATACTATTGAGTAAACAGAATAAGTTTCTTAGGGTATTGGTCGACGGAAAAATGAAATGGGCAAGAAAATCCAACCGAAAAGATACTATTTTTGCTGAGAAACCACATAGTATAGATGGCAGACGACTTACGACAATTTACCAATATTGTATTCCTGGATATTGAAACTGTTTCAGGAGTAGAGCATTATGAGCAGCTGGATGAACGAATGCAATACCTGTGGTCAAAGAAAGCCAATCAATATCGAAAGGCAGGCACTGAAACAGATACGGAACTTTTCAGACAACGTGGTGGAATTCTGGCTGAATTTGGAAAGATAGTTTCAATTGCTTTAGGCTATCTGATTGAAAAGAAAGGGAAAACAGTTTTATCCATTACCAGTCTGGTATCTGACGATGAACGTGCTATGCTGGAGAAGTTCAATGACTATCTGAAACGTTTTGATTTGCATATCAATCGTCAGAATGGTGAGTACTCTTCTCGTCGGCCCATACAACTTTGTGCCCATAACGGAAAAGAATTTGACTTTCCCTATCTGGCCAGACGCATTCTTATTAACCGACTTCCTCTGCCTGGACCTTTGCAGATGCAGGGTAAAAAGCCTTGGGAGATCCAGCATATTGATACGATGGACCTTTGGAAGTTTGGTGATTTCAAGAACTTTACATCCTTGGACTTATTGGCCGCTATTTTTGATATACCTTCCAGTAAAGAAGAGATGGATGGAAGTCTGGTGCATGAAGTATACTACGAAGAGCATGACCTGGATAAGATAGCTCGTTATTGTGCATTAGATGTAGTCAATGCTGCTCAGGTATTATTAGCCATGAGTGGGTATGCCATATTGCCTCCTGAATGCATCGAACCTACACGAATTGAGATTATATAGAGGTGGTGTTATAAATAGAGATGAGGTTACTTACAGAAAAGTATACAGAACAACAGGAAAGACTTCCGGATACTGGAAAGCACATTGCTGGACAATTTGATGAGGAGAAAATAATTGTTTATCAGGCATATAAACCTTCTATTGCAAACTTTGCTGTTACCAATAAATTTCTTGGTGGGAAAGATTATAGCTATACCCGAATGACATGGATAAAGCCTGGTTTTATCTGGATGATGTTTCGGTCAGGATGGGCAACCAAGGAAAATCAGGAGAGAATCCTTGCAATATCTATAGGAAGATCTCATTTTGAAACTATTCTGAAACAGGCTGTGCACACCAGTTTTAAGCCAGTTATCTATCCCTCTGGTGAAGAGTGGAACACTGCAATGAAACAATCTGATGTAAGAATACAGTGGGACCCTGACCATTATCCAAATGGGAAGACGTTGAATCGAAGAGCTATTCAATTGGGACTAAAAGGACAAATGGCAGAACAGTTTGCCAAAAAGTGGATTCTGGATATTGAGGATATTACAGACTTTGTCATAGAACAGAGGAAAAATATGGATGCAAATGGAATCGGTGAGTTGATAGTACCCAAAGAAGATATTTATACCTTGAGTGATAGTGCGCTTATAAAACAATTAGATCTATAAATCCTATCATATGCCTGTTATATATCCTCCTGATTCTATATATATTCCAGCTAATCATACCTCTATATTTCTGGCAGGAAGCATCGAAATGGGAAAAGCAGAGGATTGGCAACAGAAGGTCATTACGGCCATAGATAGGACGAATGTAACTATTTTGAATCCACGAAGAGCTGCCTGGAATGCAGATTGGGAGCAAACAATCTCTAACCCGGATTTTAAAGGCCAGGTAAGCTGGGAATTGGAAGGATTGGAACGAGCAGACCTGATACTTGTCTATTTTGAACCTACTACCAAAGCACCTGTTTCTATGCTGGAGTTTGGATTGTATGCCCGTTCCGGAAAATTGCGGGTTTGCTGTCCGGATGGATTCTGGCGAAAAGGGAATATCGACATTGTGTGTGACCGATATTCCATTACTCAGGTTCCAGATCTGAGAAGTCTGATACAATCTGCGAAAAGCTATCTGCAGTAGTAGCTTTCATATATTGAGGATATCAGATCTTTAATCTAAAATTGATACTTAGTGCCTATTGTCGGATATGCCTGCACTTTATTGTCTTGACTAATGAGATGATAATACAGACTAATTCTTGATCCAATAAAAAAGCCTTTCTTTATTCGAAACCATATCTGTGGATCTCCATAAAAAGCAAGCTTCTTTCCTTTTTGACCTTTGGTGTAATCTATGCCTTGATCTTTGTTTTCTGTCCAGGCAACTATACTTCCTTCAACGAAGATTTTATAATTCGCAAAAAACTTTCCCAGATAGAATGTGAGTTGAGGATCATGGCTGGGCTTGTGAAAGGCATTATATCGATACAGTAGATTTGCACTTAGCCAAGCTCCTTTCCATTGGAATGGATAGGAAATTCCTGCTCCAAATGAATTCGTCAGATAGTAGCCAAAAGAAGGTGGTGCAATACCAAGTCCTCCTGTATAATTCAGCGAGAAATAGACTTTTGGTTTCCAGAATTTCAAAGTTTGAGAAATTTGAATAAATGTTTGGCCTGTATTATTTTTATCTCCACTCAAAAATGACTGGACTTTCAACAGGAATGAACCTGTAGCATTGGTATCTACATCTTTAAAATACTGAAAGCTAATCATTGGAAAATTGGCAGTATTATGTTTGGGATCTACAGAATGTCTGAAATCATAATGCAGTTGTAGATCCTGACTAAATAGTAAACCGGCTTTAAACAATAGAAGAAGAATGAATGTCTTTTTCATACCTTTAATAAAATAAATTGAGGGTGAAGGTTGATTTTTGATCATTCAAAAGTCTCTCAAAACGAAAACAATAATCAGAAATCAGGCGTAAACGTGAATTACGAATAGTTAATCCCAGTCTTATCACCCTTATGAGTCCTTCAGAGGAAAAAGCTTTCTGTAAATTATTCGGAGAGGCATATAGTAAATGTTTTGATAAGGAATTGACAGTTCCACTTTCTGAAGCAGACAGCAAATATTTCTCTTCCGAGATTGAGGAGCAGACAGGATTGATAATTGGTTGGAAAACGCTGAAAAATTATTCCTTCTTTATTTTGAAGGATTCTACTGCGAAACAAGAGAACCCTTCGGTCGCTACATTGGATACATTAGCACGTTATGTAGCCGATGCAGTCAAAACCGACGAGATCAGCCGAAAGCGTAATGAACCTCACTTTCCATATTGGTATACTTATCGGGATGGAATTGAGAAAGACATTCCTGTTAAAGATAATCAGGGAATAAGAACATCATCTCCTTTGATTGTTCACAGAAATAGCAAAGTGAAATACCTTTGGATAGGTATGATTGTAATTGGTATTTTTCTCGCGGGTTATTATATAGTTTACCACTATTCACAATCGGAGCATTTTACAGATAATTTTAGCAACACAAGTACAGATTCACTCTTTCATAAAGGCTGGATGCTGAAAGACCTGGACACAAGTTTCTGGAACAAACGAAATGCAAAAAGTGGCTACCTTACCCTGTTTACTCTAGAAGGTGATACTTACCCGGATTCTGCAAGGCGAGTGGGCATGAAAAACTTTTTAGTAAAGAAATTGGATACAGACTGTTTCTCAACCGAAATACATCTGGGCAACTTTATTCCAGGACAAAACTGGCAACAGGCTGGAATTATTCTTATGGAAGATACTACTTTACTAAGCAGAAGTACTCGGCTAACCATTGGATACAATGGTTTCTTTGGTGGATATTCCAGACCAGGTGAGATATTAATTCAGGCGATCAGTTCCATACATGGAGGATTTAGTAAACCGGAGGAGATTGCTCATCTATCTCTTTTCAGCGTTGAGCCTGCTCAGTCTACAATAATTAAAAATAATCTACAGCGGTCTGCACTTCGCATCGAAAAGAATGGGCACCATTTTCGATTTTTATATGCGACAGGAGCTTCTGATATTTTTGCGTTTAAAGAAGTGGTGAGCCGTGATCTGATGATCAATCCCCAATATGTTGGTATTTGTGCATTAAAAGGTTTTGTAAAAGATTCACAAGCTATGCCTGTTTATGTAGACTTGTTTAGTATTGAACCTATCCTTTGTGAGTAATAATGTACAGGCCTATACTATTCTATCCGTTTGATTGAGCAGGAGATAATAAGCTGCTCCTGTCATCATCAAACTGTCAAACCGATCCAAAAATCCACCATGGCCAGGAAGAATGTTGCTGTAATCTTTGATATGATTGAGCCGTTTGAAATAAGAAGCTAGCAAGTCACCTGAGAGAGAGAACAGACTAGTCAAAATCCCATATAGGATAGCTTTCTGTACAGATACCTGTACCCAGTCTCTTGTTAAAAAGGCTACAAGGATGGTAAACAAAATACCACCTGCTAGTCCTTCAATGGTCTTATTGGGACTAATGTGGGAAACTAATTTGTGTTTGCCCAGTAATTGTCCTACTATCTGACTAAATCCGTCAAATATGGCAATCTGAAAATATATGTACAACAAAAATGCTATTGGGATAGTATACGAGTATACTATAAAAAGTATACTAATCGCAGTATAAGAAAGCAAAGAAGTTACTTTTATATACAGACTGGCTTTACAATTCCTTATTACTTCAAAAAGACCAACCCACACAATAAGAATCGCAAGTAAATAAAAGAAATGATAGATAGTAGATACTATGATACTTGTTACAATAACGATGTAGGTGATATATTTGAGCCACCTTTGTTTTTGAGTATGTATATCTGCTTTTCTACTGGATATATACATTCCTAGTCCACCCAAGGCCACGAATGATAGAGTATAAATAATTATAGGATGCACTATGTATTTTTGGAATGATTTTTAAGTACCCAATATAGACCTTTTACATTTGTCTTAGGTTCTCGCAATAGCGCAATGATGATGATTTCTTCGATACAGGCTATTGTTCCCCAAATCAATGCAAAGTAAAAGACAATAGGTTGGAAGCCAAATAGAAATAAATAGACAATAAACCCTCCCTGAAAGTATCCTGTAAGTTTGAACATATAGGTGTGAAGCCCTATGAGTCCCCTGAATTTATAGAAGACATATAGATAAGAAACCAGCCAGAACACAAAAAACAGAACGAGAATCATACTGTGTGGCTTAATGTCAGACCATTTAAATATATAAATAGCCAGGAATGCGAGAATGTAAGTCCCCAAGTCTGCCCACGAGTCAAGCTTTGCTCCGATTTCTGTTTGTAATTTAAATGTTCTGGCTATCCACCCATCTAAAATATCTGTGACTAAGCTAATAGTGATAAAAATGGAGAATAAGAATTCTTGTTGGGTTAGAATGAGATAGAATATAAAAGGAAATATGACGATCCTGTATAGTGATAAGATATTGGGTATGGTCCAGAAGGAATTAGATTTCATATGCAAAATGATGTTGTGAGTAGAAGGTTTCTCATTAAAATGATAAGTATTATATGAAATAAATACTTAAAGTGTATTGGGGAAAGTATTAGTCATATCTTTGTTGTGTTTGAAAGGCAACTTGCCTCTCCAATTTCAAAGATGAATCTTTATAATATATGATGCAAGTATCAGAAATGCAGTTATCCATTTTGTTTGTTGTCGCATTTCTTTTGTTGATTCTTATTACTGAATGGCTGCATAAAAAACTGCATGTTGATTCTGAGATTTGCCGCAAGTTTTTACATGTCTCTGGTGGTTTTCTGACATTGTTGTTTCCACTATTTTTCAAAAGCTACCTATGGGTCTTGTTGTTATGTACTCTTGCATTTACAATTCTTCTTGCAACACGTATTCTGGGGAAATTGTCTTCTGTGCATCAGGTAAGGCGGAAGTCAATAGGTAGTGTGATATTTCCAATTCCGATATGTATATGTTTTTGGGTATCTGAGAACCTTAATAATACACTCTTGTTTCATTTGCCTGTTTTGGTATTGTCAATATCAGATACATTTGCAGAAATAGGGGGTAAAAAGTGGGGACATACTTCCATGCGTTTTTCAGGTGGAAAAACATTAATAGGCTCTATATTCTTTGCTGCAAGTTGTCTGGTTATTTCGCTGTTTGTTTTTTCTATTGGTTCTTCTTTAAATATTGCTCAGCAATTATTCTTTTCACTGATTATTACTTTGTGTGCTACACTAACTGAGTCTGTGAGTTTTAAAGGATTGGATAATCTGACTGTACCTATTGTTGTGTTGCTTGTATTAACCTCATTGGAGAAGAGTATTTTGTAAAGAAAGAGTATGGTAAACTCTTCTTTGAGTTTACCATGCATAGATGTAACCTATTCTGTACGTAAAGATTTGGTGGGATTGGCAATAGCAGCTTTTATCGCCTGATAGCTTACAGTGGCTAATGTAATGATAAGAGCTCCCAGCCCTGCAACAGCAAAAATCCACCACGATATTTCGATTCGATAGGTATAACTCTGTAACCAACCTTGAAGAAAATACCAGGAAATAGGAGTTGCAATAACAAAAGAAGTCAGAACTAGTACTATAAATTCTTTAGATAACAACTGCCACAAATTCAATATAGAAGCTCCCAATACTTTGCGAATGCCTATTTCTTTGCGGCGTTGCTCGGCTGTAAATGAAGCCAGTCCAAAGATACCCAGACACGAAATAAAGATAGCCAGTGTAGCAAAAAATGTCGCTAGTTTGCCAAGTCTCTCCTCATCATTAAACTTTGTGGCATATTCTGCATCTGCGAACTTGTATTCAAAGGGTACTTGTGGAATATGCTTTGTAAATACTGTTTGAATTTGTTTGAGTGATTGACTGGCTGAATATGCAGGATTAAGTTTTAGAATAAACCAGTTCGCATCAAGCTTGTTCATTAGATAAATTGTCGGTTTTACGGGACGATAAGGAGACTGCATTAACATATCTTTGATAACGCCAACGACATGTAGTTTTACCTCTCCACTCCAGTCAACTTCCATTCCTACAGGATCTTTGACACCCATAAATTTTACCGCAGCCTCATTAATAACAATCCCTGTAGAATCGGTTAAGAACTCTTTTGAAAAATCTCTGCCTTGTGTAAAATTCCAACCAACCGTTTGGCCAAATTCTGGTGAGACCCAAATGGTCGCAAAGTCTGTTTGGAGATCAGGATGCTTCCCTTTCCAGCTAAAACCTCCATTATTAGACCATACACTGGTAAGTGGGCTGGACGATTCTGCCATTTCCAGAATAGCTCCTGATTTTTTAAGATCTCGTTGAAGTACACTAAACTTCCCTTGAAAATCAGGTGTACTCATCGTCACCATCACTAACCCATCCCGGTTGTATCCAATAGGACGGTCTTTGGAGTACTGTATCTGGCGATACACTATGATAGTTCCAATAATGAGGCTAACAGATACTGTGAATTGGACAACTACCAATATTTTACGAGGCAATGATGCTTTTCCGCCAGCCCGAAACGTCCCTTTTAATACACTTACAGGGTCAAAAGAGGAAAGATACAATGCTGGATAGCTGCCTGCTATCAATCCTGTTAATACACTAAAGCCAATACCAAATAGCCAGAACAACGGATTTGTCCATAAAATGGAAATCTTTTTGTCACTAATCTCATTGAACAGAGGCAGAGAAAGTTGAACAAGTACCAATGCCAGGAAAAATGAGAACCCTGTTATGAGTAGTGATTCGCCTAAAAACTGTCCAATGAGTTGTCTGCGCTCAGATCCAATAGATTTACGGATACCTACTTCTTTCGCTCTCTTTTCACTGCGGGCAGTAGAAAGATTCATGAAATTGATACAGGCCAGCAGCAATACAAATACGCCAATGACACCAAACATCCAAACAATTTGTATGCGGCCGCCTGCATTTCGACCATCTTTCCAATCTGAACGTAAGTGCCAGTCTTTCATTGGGTACAGAAAAATTTCAGGCTTAAATGGAACTTCATCCGGAGCTGCCTGAGCTTTTACTTTCTTTATTTTTTCAGATACTGCTTGAATATCTGCTGATGGTGACAGCTGTACAAAAAGTTGAAATGAGTTATTTCCCCATCGATCTGCTGCTCTTTGTACCCATTCCTGAGAACGAACAAAAAGATTCCAGGGTGCAATAAATTCAAGGTCTCTAAAGGTTGTATTATAAGGTAAGTCCTTGTAAACACCTGCTACTTTTACAAAATCTTTATTGTCTATTTTAATAGTTTTTCCAAGTGGATCAATGTCACCAAATAATGCTTTTGCTGTTGATTGTGATAGTAATATTGAGGAAGGGTCCTGAAGTCCATTGCGTTTGCCTTGTATCATTTGCAGAGATAACATCTCCGTGATGGATGGCTGCATATAATTCCCACTTTTGGATATTTTCTGATCTTTATAAGCAAGAATATGCCCTCCTGTCCAGGTTGCCATGGATAGATGCGTAAAGTAATTATTGTAAGAGTTTCTCAGAGCCATCTCCAAAGGTCTGGGTATAGCATTTTGTGTCCCTTTATTTCCATTTAGAGTTTGATGCTGCATTATCTGGGCAATACGATCATAATTGGAATGATATTGGTCAAAAGTAAATTCATCATACATCCAAAGTCCGATGAGTATAGCTACAGACATTCCAACTGCTAACCCAATAATATTGATGAAAGAGAAAATCTGGTTTCTCTTTATATTTCGGAGAACAATTATGAGATAGTTATGAAGCATGAATTACAGGATTTAAGATGTAGGGAATAAATACGTAAATCCAATTGGATGCCAAAACGTATAATTAGGCTGAAATGATGATTTTTCTCTATAAACAACTACTGACAATGTTCATTATCGGTCATGATGTGTTCACTGACGGACATTGCCCTAGGTAATTTTTGAATGAGATAAAATGTAAATATGCTAACAGACAATCAGATTCATGATTTTATACAGTATGGCTTTGTTTGTATTGAGAATGCATTCTCCTCAGAACTAGCTACACAATGTAGAACTATCTTATGGAAAGATACAGGTTGCGATCCACATGATACTTCTACCTGGACAAAACCTGTTGTTCGATTGGGAGAATACAGTCAGGAGCCATTTAGGCAAGCTGCCAATACTCCGGTATTACATGCTGCCTATAATCAATTAGTCGGAGAGCAAAGATGGTTACCTCGGCAGAGTTTAGGCTCCTTTCCAGTTCGGTTTCCGCATATCCAAGATCCTGGTGATACAGGCTGGCATGTGGATGCCAGTTTTCCTGGTGCAGATGTAAATGATTTTTTTGCGTGGAGAGTAAATGTTTTTTCAAAAGGAAGAGCTTTATTGATGTTATTTCTCTTCTCAGATGTAACAGAGGCCGATGCCCCAACCCGTATTCTGGCAGGTTCTCATCTGGATGTAGCAAAGGTATTGAAGCCGAAAGGGGAGGAGGGATTGTCATTTATGGAATTGGCACAACAAGTTGGACCTGCGTTGGACAGACCGCTCCATCTGGCAACTGGAACCGCCGGAACTGTATATTTATGCCATCCATTTCTGGTACATGCTTCTCAAGCACATCATGGTACAAATCCAAAGTTTATGGCTCAGCCACCTTTGTTTCCATCAAAGCCTTTCCAGTTAGATCGTGATGATAGAACTTATTCACCCATAGAACAAGCGATACGATTAGGCATAAGCGAAAAATAAAAAAACTGCTTTCATAGAATTACTATCATGAAAGCAGTTTTACTTATGCGTTACGTAACTTAAGATTTCTTTTCTTTCTTCTTTGGAACTTTTCCACCTTCTTTTCTTGCTTCAGAAAGACCTATGGCAATGGCTTGTTTTCTATCAGTCACTTTTTTGTCGCTTCTGCCCGATTTGAGAGTACCCTCTTTCATCTCATGCATTGCTTCATGTACTTTCTCCTGAGCTTTTTCTCCGTACTTTTTCATAATCGTATTATTTATATACAACATAAATTATCAAGGCTAACAGATAAAAAACAATGCCAAAAGATACTGTCCACTAATGAGACATCATACGGTTCTTTAACCGCTTGTACTAAAAGGATAGGGAGCATGTCAGAGAATGATATATTTACTGATAGCTACTGCAACTTATTATTGAAAGCCCTCCCATTCAAATGAACTATCGAAAAACAGGACAGTTTTATGGTGACACAAACCAGAAGCTTTCAATGGAAGGTATTACACTCACAGATACTGTATATACTCTGCCCAAAGTAGACTGGCATTATCATGAGAATGCATACTTTACATTTATCCTACAAGGAGGGTTAACTGAAGGCAACAAGAAAGAAGTGTATACCTGTACCAGTGGCAGCCTGCTATTTCACCACTGGCAAGACCCTCACTACAATTGTAAACCAGATGTATTTACAAGAGGATTTCATATTGAACTGAATAAACATTTTTCAGATAATATTTTCTCAGGACTTACCATTCCAGAAGGTAGTCTGCATATTGATAATCCAGAGATAAAGCTTTTATTCTACCAGCTATTCAAAGAGACCAAGATTATTGATAGCAATACTCCTTTAGTTATTCAGACATTATTGTTACAGGTTTTTGCTGAGATGCAACAGAACCGGAAAGCAGCGACAGAACAGCGGCCTGTATGGGTGAATCGGATAAAAGAACTATTGTACTACAATGGACTTGAGAATCAAAGTCTTCAAGAGCTTGCCAACGCATTGCAGATACATCCTGTTCATCTATCTCGCCAGTTTCCAAAATATTTTGGATGTACCTTAGGAAACTACATGCGAAAAATAAAAGTAGAGAAAGCTTTGCAGTTGTTTTCTGATAAAACTTTATCTCTAACTGATATAGCGATGGATTGTGGATTTGCCGATCAGAGTCATTTTTTACGTTGTTTCAAAGAATTCAATGGTATGACACCTTCTCAATACCGAACATTGCTAAGTTGATGCTATGTTAATTTCATTCTATTTTTTTAGTGAAGGCACATTTAGCTTTGTGTCTTTCTAACTATGAATCCTATGAAAAAAACTTCCAACCTCCTGATCATTCAATTGATCTTCTTTTCATGCTTGTTTATGCAAGTTACGGCTTACGGACAAACTTCGGATTTGGTAAAATCTGAAGGAATTACCAGTCCTTTGCATCAAACCAATGTAGGTCGTATCACTTTTATGTCAAAAGGTATTCCCGTTGAGGAATATAAGGAAACAGACTTCCTGAAAACATTTGAGATAAAGGAAGGTATTGACTTGAACATACGAACTTATCTGGGTAATTCACTAACCAATTATCTTCATCCACTGGCTCCGAAGTTAACCGCAGATGAAGTAAATGCGTTAGGCAATTATCAGTTTAGTTTCTATGTAGACAACTCATTGATATATAAAGAGAATTTACACCCTGGAGCAGGGCTTCCCGAAAATAAAAAGACAAAAACAGTCTTTCAGATACCTCTTATAAGCTCTACCAATGCAGATTCCTGGGGACGATATCTCTGGGGACGATTCATGGCCTATGGTGGAGAAGATGCCCTGACTGTTGGGAAACCGCATTTACTAAAAATAGAAATTCGTCCCTATGTAAAGAATCCGGATTTGGTAGCAGGTAATATCATTGCTCACGGGGAAATAACGCTGACTGTGACTAAACCACAGGTAGATCCGGCTAAGCTACAGCCACAAGCTATTCAGCCTAGTAGTGGGTTCTCACTTTCAAATTTAAAATACGACAAAGAGAAAATAAAAGAACTCAATCAGAAAATTGAAGACAAAACCTTCAAGCAGATTACCAGCATCGTAGTTCTTAAAGATGGACAACTCGTGTTGGAAGAGTATTTCAATGGGGCAACCAGAACTACTTTACATGATCCCCGGTCTGTAGGGAAAACTTTTGCTTCAGCAGCAATGGGGATTGCCATTAAGGATGGATACATTAAAAATGAAAACCAGACGTTAGGCCAATTCTATAATCTGAAGGAGTTTAGTAATTATTCAGTCAGAAAAGACAGTGTAACCTTACGTAGTCTACTGATGATGAGTTCCGGGTTTGATGGATCAGATAATAATTCGGAATCTCCTGGCAATGAAGAAAATATGTATCCTACAAACAATTGGGTAAAGTTTGCATTGGATCTGCCAATGGATAAAGCCAAAGTGATGGAGAAGAACTGGGATTACTTTACAGCAGGTGTAGTGGTATTGGGCGATGTGATTCACAAGAGTGTTCCTGGTGGACTGGAGAAATATGCTGACGAAAAATTGTTTAAACCATTAGGAATAAAAAACTATAAATGGCAATATACGCCACAGCATGTAGCCAATACTGCCGGAGGCATACAACTTGCCTCGCTGGATTTTGCGCGATTTGGACAACTTTACCTAAATGATGGCAAATGGAATAACAAACAAATTCTTCCGCAAAAATGGGTGAATTCTTCTTTAGCAAAACAAGTTGCTTTACCGGATGGAAGTGGGTCTTATGGCTATCTGTTCTGGAATAAAACCTATAAGGTAGGTAATGCCTCCTATGAAACGTATTATTGTAGTGGGAATGGAGGGAACAAAATATTTATTTTTAAAGAACTTGGATTAGTAGTAGTAGTTACGGCAACTGCTTATAATACTCCCTATGCACATCCACAAGTAGATAAAATCATTCAGCGTTATATCTTACCAGCAGTAGTAACAGGAAATACTACTGTTAGTAGTGGAAAATAATAATATACACTCTGGTTCATAACACATATAGGTCTGTAATCAATTACAGGCCTATATGTGTTATGAACTATATCTATTTTGTAAACGGCTATAAAAAATGGCTACTTTATCCTTCCAATAGAATTTTGAAATACTTCAATCTGCTTGCGTATTGCTTGAGTGATAGAAAAGTTTTGTGGTAAATAAGAATACGGAGTATTTTTTCGTATTTTGGTTGTTTAATTTCTCCTAAATGGTTTGTAGCGTTTTTTAGTATGAAGACTTGGTTTGTACTTTTATTTGGTGGGTTAACTCTATCTGCTTTTGGACAGAATACTCCATCCGGATATGATGCTCAGCAAAACCTGAATATGGCAGGTGCAACCAGTGGAGGTGGTATGACTGTAGTACGTGGGTTTGATAACAGATATGAGGGATTGCGTGGATCGCCTTATCTATTACAGCATTGGTGTAATGCCGATGTGACACTTGCCAATAGTAAAATCCAAAATGATGTACCTGTAAAATATGATGTCTACTCCAACCGGCTGGTAATGCGTCGATCACAAGGTGATTCTGCAATTGTTGTATCTTCTTCTGTAAAAGGATTTCTGCTGAAAGATGTTCTTACGGGACAAAATAGACTTTTTGAACGATTCCCGGATTTAAAGACTGACGATGCTATTCTGAAGGAAGAATATCTGGAAGTGTTGTATGAAGGAAAAACCGCTCTTTTGGTTCGATATGATAAAAAAGTACTCAAAGCTAGCTATCAGGGTGCATATAGCTCTGGTCGTACCTATGATGAACTGATGGATGAGAAGAATTATTACATTCGTAAAGCTGATCAGACAATAAGCAAAGTGAAATTAGGCAAGAAATCAGTGTTGGAACATCTAAATGCTTCTGATGATTTGAAAAAGTTTGTAGAACAGGAAAAGCTGGACTTAAAAGAAACCAAAGATGTGATCCGGTTGATGGAGTTTGCTGATAAGTAATCCTGATGCCAGGCAAATAATCTGCCTAGCTAGGAAATATCTTTAATGAAAGCTATTAATCGGGCAGATTCTTTGAAGCCCATGTTTGTATGAAAGTCATAGCTTGCCTGATTGTCAATTTCTATATCAGACCCAACCTGATGACATCCTTTCTCCTTTAACCACTTCTCACCACGCTTAAACAGTGCCTGTGAGATGCCCATTCGTCTAAAGGCTGGTTTTACATAGATTCCTTCCACATAACCAGTAGGGGTAGAGTCAGAACCTTCTACATAATCGGTACGGATAGAAAGATGAAGAAATGCTACATTCTCGTCCTTGTGGTTAAATAGATAAATAACATGATTTTCCGGAGTTTGTAAAAGTTCCAGAAAATCATGTTTGAGTTCATCATACTCATTGTCTGGCCACAAATCCAAACCCATTTGAGTGAGTTCTTCCAGCTGTTGTTCTGATGCAGTAATGATAGATTGGGTAGAAGGATTCACAGTTGTAAATAGCAAGATATCAGGGCTTAAATATAGACTTTTTCAGTTATTCCTAAAAGATTTGCTAAGTTAATGTAGATGAGTTGATAGGGTAAAGGAGTTGCCTTATAGAGGCTATATGGGATAGTAAGACCAGAGGAACCACACAACTAGGTAACCAGACAAATGGAAAGTGTAAAACAGCAATATTGGGTTGGTCAAAACCAAATTGTTGAAATGGATAGGGAAATGACAGGATGGCATGGATAACCACGTTTAATAAAAGAACCAGGCACAATATATTCCAGACTAATAGTACTGTTCGGTTAAGTTGTTGGCGAACAAATCCAAAATAGTATATAAAAGGACCAGAAAGTCCGGACAATATATCGAGATTCCTTCCTTCGAATGTCATGACTTCAGGAATAACCTTATAACTGAAAAGCCAGAACAATACCAGCTCTACAGGTATACGAATACTGTGTAAAAGCGTAAGGGTTTTAATGTCCAGTTGGGATAAGAAACTTTTTCCTGAAGGGGTGATACTGAGTATGAAGATACAAAGTAATGGTGGAGCAAGAAAGAAAATGGAACGGGGAGGAATAGCTTCTGTATTGGTATAAAACCCTGTATAACTGACCAGCATTTGTAGAATTAGCCAAGACAAGATCACAAATAAAGTAATTCTGGATTGTCCTGCTGCTTTATAAAAGACAAAAACAGTAAGAACCGTAATTATCACAAAGGCCAGGCTGATGTGTAAAGGGAGTGCTTCCATGATGTTAGTGGGATGGTTGTTGAGCGCACCGCAAAGGAAGCACACCATCTAGACACTCTTCTTGCCAAATGGCAAGAAATGGATGAATAGCTTATTTCCGGCTAAATTCTTTTCGAATCCGACTAAGTGATGTATCCGTTATACCCAGATAGGAAGCAATGGTTTTCAAGGGTGCATTCTGAAATATTTCCGGATTGGTATGTAACAGTTTGGCATAACGTTCCTCTGCAGTATCTGTGATCATAGATAGCATCCGTATTTTTAAAGCCGAAAATCCCTGAACCAACATCGACCGGCCAAACTCCCTGAATTCGGGAATCGAATGAAACAGACTGTTTAACTGTCCGTATGTAATACACCATCCACTACAAGCAGTCAATGCCTGAATATTTTCCCTGGATGGAATACGATTGAAAAAAGAAGAAACTTCAAACACAACCTGATTTTGAGCATAAAAATTGGTGGTTACTTCATTACCTTCTGTATTATGAGCAAAGGCTCTCATAAAGCCCGTATCCAGAAAAAGGTATTCATTAAGAATCTGTCCTTCCTGTAAATGGAAATCATGTTTGTTAATGTGTTTTGCTCGAAAGTTAGAAGCAATTTCTCTAGCTGTAGTGGTAGAAACAAGATTGGTGCTTCTGAGAAAGCGAATAAGATTTTCCTCATTGTTATGATTAGATAAACTATGCAAAGAATGTTCCATTGGGTGGAGATGTACTTTTAGATACTCGGATGGCTAACTATAGGTTAAAATAATGGATTGCGATTAATTTATAGTGAAATGTTGCTGTGTAATATTCTTAGTCACTGTCTGAACATAAAATTTTGTCAGCTATAATTCAAATAAAAAAAATATGATGTTAGTCTTGCTTTTTTAAAAGACACTTCTTTATCTTTGTGATATACTATTTTAAATACATGAAATCAAATCTGGTAAATACTGCATGGTGGTGGCACATTTCAAATCGGAATGTGAACAGCCCTGCATTGTAATGCCATAAGAAGATATATCCGAAAGGCTTGCTGTTCACATAACAGCAAGCCTTTTTTGTTTTCACACAGGAGTAGTTTAATGGTAAAATGTCTGTCTCCAAAACTGAAGTTCGGGGTTCGAGTCCCTGCTCCTGTGCCAGATCTATCTATAATTCTTTAAACGGTTAGAACCATGTCTTTTCAAGTCCATACACGTTATCGACAACTTCTTGCAGATACAGTGACTCCTGTCAGTATTTACCTTAAGTTAAGAGATAAGTTTGTAAATACAATTTTGCTGGAAAGCTCTGATTATCATGGTAATGAAAACTCATTTTCCTATATCTGTTGCCAACCAGTTGCCAAATTTGAAGTTTCTGGAAACTATATTATTGAACAGTTTCCGGATGGTTCAAGTCGTTCTACAGAGATCAAAGAGAGATCCCAGGTATTGACCGCATTAGAAGCCTTTGGCAAAAGCTTTCAGAAATCTGAAAAAGACAAGTTTCCATTTATTCATAATGGGTTGTTTGGGTATATGTCTTACCCCTCTGTACAGTATTTTGAAGACATTGACCTGAAGGATACCCATTCTATTCCGGATATTATCTACCAAGTATTTCGGTATGTAATAGCCATTAACCACTTCAAAGATGAGATGTTTGTCTTTGAACATGAATACCAGAATACAGAAGGAAAAGTTGTATATAAAGAAGAATCACAGGAAAGTAATCTGAATTACCTGATTTCATTGATTCAAAACTTGAATTATCCTTCCTATCAATTCAAATTGCAGGGAACCGAGCGTTCTAATCTGACAGACGAAGAATTTCTGGCTATACTGGAAAAAGGGAGATTTCATTGCAAGATTGGAGATGTATTTCAGATTGTACTTTCCAGACGTTTTGAACAGCAGTTTCAGGGAGACGAGTTTAATGTATACCGGGCACTGCGTTCTGTAAATCCCTCTCCGTATCTGTTCTACTTCGACTATGGCAGTTTCAAAATATTTGGTTCTTCCCCGGAAACACAAATTTCAATCAAAGGAGATACTGCTGCCATCTATCCGATAGCTGGAACTTTCCGGAGAACAGGCAATGATCAGGCAGATGCAGAACTAGCCCAAAAGCTATATGATGACCCTAAAGAAAATGCAGAGCACGTGATGCTGGTAGATCTGGCTCGTAATGATTTAAGCCGTCACAGCCATGATGTCACTGTCGAAACATTTAAGGAAATACAATATTACTCTCATGTAATTCACCTCGTTTCTAAAGTAACAGGAGAAATAGAGGAACAAACAAATCCTCTGCAACTGGTTGCAGATACCTTTCCTGCCGGAACCCTTTCAGGAGCTCCCAAACACAAAGCTATGCAACTCATAGATCGGTACGAACCTACAAGCCGGAGTTTTTATGGTGGCTGTATTGGTTTTATGGACTTCAATGGAGATTTTAATCATGCCATTATGATCCGTTCTTTCTTGAGCAAGGATAATACATTGTATTATCAGGCTGGAGCTGGTGTTGTGTTTAAGTCTCAGATAGAGAGTGAATTGCAGGAGGTAAATAATAAGATTGCAGCTTTGCGGCGGGCAGTGCAGCTAGCTGGCGTAAACCTTAATTATGACCACGATTAAGGTATCAACCAGATAATCTGAAAATTCATTCTTAACATACATACCTATGAAAGTAGAACTCGCCACATTGGAAGATGCAGAAGAAATTCTGTATCTGCAAAAGCAGGCTTATCTATCAGAAGCCTTGCTTTACAACGATTTATCCATTCACCCAATAGTACAGAGTATTCGTTCTATTCGGGAAGAGTTTAAAAAAAGCTGGGTATGGAAAATACAGGATGGAAAAGCAATTGTAGGTTCGGTTCGTGCATTTGTAGATCAGGATACCTGTCATGTTCGAAAACTGATTGTCAAACCAAGTCATCAGAATAGAGGGTTGGGTACATTATTGATGCACACAATAGATGAATCAATAACTCAGGTGAATCGATTTGAATTATTTACCGGACATAAAAGTTTGAAAAATATTACTTTATATCAGAAGCTGGGCTACGAGCCTTTTCGGCAAAAGTCTTTACATGAGGGACTTACTCTGGTATATATGGAAAAGAAAACAGATACTACAAGAGCTTTATCAGAAGAAAGCCCTTGTTAAGCAGTTGCTTTGACAATATGTTCTTTAAACCACTTTTGAAGCCGTTCCAGTGTATACTTACCGGAAGCAACTTCCAGTGTGAAATCAATCAAAACTTGATCAGGTAAATCCGGATTGATTTTATAACCGTTGACGAGCAAAAATATCATGGCTGATTGCAGACCAGTACGTTTATTTCCATCTGAGAAAATATGGTTGGAAACAATACTGAACATATATACACCTGCTTTCTGATAAATTTCCGGATAGATAGGTTCGCCAAAGATTTCAGAACAGACAACTTCCAGTAAATAATCAAGGCGTTCCTCATTGAGGAAATTGCAGGGCAGAGCAAAATTACCGCCAAACCGATCTGTTTGGTGCTTATTGACAGCAATGATTTGTTTTTTAGATAAGTGCAGCATATCAGGCTAAGACTTTCCAGACCTCTTTGTACTGGTCTGAGGTAGATTGAAGAAGTTGTTCAAATGTAGACCCTGCAATAGAGTCTGTATCAGATGAGTGGTTCTTTAGTTGTTGAATATGAACCAGTAACTCATCCAGACAATGATCAGGCACTTCCTGAATTTCTTTTACGAGAAGTTTTCTTTTTTCTGATGAAGGCATAGTGCAAAGAAATACGCGATATTTTTTACAATAAAAAAATAAGAATTCATATTTTAAAACTCTTGCTATGAGAATTTTAGTAATAGATAACTACGATAGTTTTGTGTATAATCTTGTACACTATCTGCGTGAGATGGGGCATGAACCTGTAGTGTACCGTAATGATAAAATTACCCTGGAAGAAGTAGATGCATTTGATAAGATTTTACTCTCTCCCGGACCCGGCATTCCATCAGAAGCTGGTATTATGCCTGAACTCATTAAAAAATACGCGCCAACTAAAAGCATTTTGGGTGTATGTCTGGGGCATCAGGCAATTGGAGAGGCATTTGGAGGTACGCTGGAGAATATGACAGATGTGTTGCATGGAATTGCTACCCCTGCCTTTGTTCAAAAATCAGATGAACTTTTGTTTGAAGGTATTCCTGCTCAATTCAACACTGGGCGTTACCATTCCTGGACAGTTGTTTCAACGGATTTTCCTGAAAGCCTTGAGATTACGGCTGTTGATAATGAAGGTCGTATTATGGCACTGGCACATAAAACCTATGATGTTAGAGGAGTTCAGTTTCATCCGGAAAGCATCCTGACCGAACATGGGAAAAAGATGCTGGAAAACTGGTTGAGCAACTAGAGCCATCTGTTTGTCGATAAAACTATGTCACAGATTAAGATTTTTGGGATAAAAGAACAGCTGCAACCTGTTCGTAATAGATTATCTGATACTATACATCAGTGTATAGTGGATGTTCTTCATCTACCTATAGGTAAGAGGGCTCATCGCTTCTTATATCTAGAAAAGGAAGATTTTTTCTTTCCTGAGGATCGGACGGAACAGTATACAATTATAGAAATTACTATGATTGCCGGGCGAAAAACAGAAACAAAGAAGAGATTGATTCAAGAGTTATTCTCTCGGATTGAAGCAGAGGTAGGAATTCGGAAGATGGATCTGGAAATTTGTATATATGAGTCTCCTGCCTGTAATTGGGGATTTAGAGGTATGAATGGCGATGAAATCCAACTAGACTATACAATAGGAGTCTAGAGGAAAAGCCTATTTGGGATTAATTGATTGTCAAATGTTTACAATTGTCTAAGAAGTAGTACTATATCTGTAATCATCGTAAAGATATTTTGTACTAACTCTTTTATAAAATTATGGCGGCACTGGTCACCTTTGGAATTTGCTTAGCAATTGTTATTGTATTATTGATCATTCTTTCCCTTTTAATGGGGCCGGGATTCTTTATGGTAATACTTATTTTACCTGTAATAGTAAGCGAAGGTATTACTGGAGAAACAGGGACCTTCAATCCCAATGGCAGCGGAAAAAAATCTCCTCTTTTTAACCTGTTGATGGCCTTTTTTACTATAGCTCAGGTGTTGCTGGTTGCAGGATTGTTATTTGGCATTTATGTATTGATTGCAGGACTTCCGACAACAAGTAAAGAAGTCATTACCAGCAGCCGGGAAGTATTATCATCTCTTCAAATTTATCGCCTGCAAACGGTGAATCTGTTGCTGTGGTTATTGACTGGCACATTTATCTGCATGTGGATATTTAATATTATAAAGTTTGGTGAGCATATTAAAAATATGTCACCCATTACGATTTTTTGGGGTTATATCCTTCCTTTGTTAACCTATCCATTTGCTTTTTTGTTTCTGGTTACTACACATAAATATCTGGATGAATATCCTAATGGAGATCAGCATATTGGCTTTTTTTCAAAAGCTGCAGGAGTAATATATAGTATTTACCTGTTTTCTTCACAGATACAAGCATTGATCACGTATGTTACCGTTTTACGAAGACACAATGCGCAACTGGGTTTTCAATACTGGTTTAGTCTGGGGGCAAGTTTGTTCTATAAAGTAGTTTTCATCTATTTCGTTGTTCGTATTCTAATGTCTTTATAGTTTATTATTTTAAGTATGAAAGAGATCTTAAATCATTTATTAGCCTATAAAACTTTATCCAAGAAAGAAGCCCGGCAGGTATTGGTGGATATTGCTCAGGGAAAATATACTGCTGTACAGATTGCAGCCTTTATGACTGTATATATGATGCGTAGTGTTACTGTGGAAGAACTAGAAGGATTTCGGGATGCCATGCTTGAACTATGTGTAGCATTGGATGTTGCAGATTTTGATCCGATGGATGTTTGTGGCACAGGAGGAGATGGCAAGGATACCTTTAATATTTCTACACTTTCTGCCTTTGTGATCGCAGGAGCCGGACAAGCTGTTGTAAAACATGGTAATTATGGTGTATCTTCTATTTGTGGGAGTTCAACAGTGATGGAATATCTGGGATATAAGTTTACAAATGATAAAGGACTGATCAACAAAAGTCTGGAAGAAGCAAACATTTGTTTTCTGCATGCACCATTGTTCCATCCGGCTATGAAAAATGTGGCTCCTGTTCGTAAAGAGCTAGGCGTGAAAACCTTTTTTAATATGTTGGGACCGATGGTTAATCCAGCTTTTCCTAAAAAACAGATGGTAGGAGTCTATAGCCTTGAGATTGCTCGTTTATATGCCTATTTGTACCAACGTACAGATAAGAGTTTTTCTATCGTACATGCCTTGGATGGCTATGATGAAATATCCCTGACAGGTGATTTTAAAATTATTGGTAATCAAGCCGAAAAAGTTTTCTCTCCCAAAGACTTGAACCTTCAGATTTTACAGGCTGATGAAATCTTAGGTGGGAATTCGGTGGAAGAGTCCGCTAAGATCTTCATGAATGTACTTACTAATGAGGCTACTCCTGCCCAGAAACAAGCAGTGCTGGCCAATGCTGCCTTTGGGCTTCAGACTGCCAAGCCTGAATTAACTGTACTAGAGGCTGTAGAGATGGCACGTGAGAGTCTGGAGGGTGGCAAAGCTTTACAGAGTTTTCAAAAATTAGTAGCCTGAGGATAGAATGATGAATAGTAGATAATGAATAAGTAAATTGCTGGTAATCAATGATCCTCAATATAGTGAATAGATAAAGAACAATACCGGGGATCTATTTAGCGTATTATAGTTACGGAGTCGAAGGTGATTTCTTTCTGAATTCTAATTGTTTTTAGTTAATTTACCTTATTGAATCCTATTTGCAGAAATAGCAAAGACAATTTTTCTTAAAAGAAGACAATTTGTCTTTGTAAGAATTAGATAGAGACTGTTGTAAAACAGTCTCTTTTGAATTGCTGTCTATTGCTGTAAAATCTATAATTTGCTGCACGTTAATTTGTTGATTTTCTGATATGTATAAAATCCGCCTAGAATTGGATAAAAGAACATACGATTTGCAATCGTGTTATTACTCCTGTTACAATTCTCCACCCTCTGTGTCAGATTCTGAAGATGACTACTATGCTGGTTCTCCTCATAGTATGACCTGGAATGTGAAACCTTCAAAGGTAGATCAGGAATTAATAGACTGGTGTACACTAACCCGGCAGGAAACTAAAAGTGGAAAAATTACAATTTCAGAAGCAGAAAGTAATGCTCCACTTAAGATCATTACTTTTCAGCAGGCATTTTGTTCTGGCTTTAGTGAATCCATTGATTCTAACTATGACTATAATCAAAGTCCTGTTACCATTACTGTAACAGTACAGACTATAAATGTCAGATTGCTTAATGCAGGAAGGGGCATTACCTATCCAAACTGAGCGTATCTGAGATAGAATTTGATGTGTTTATCTGGTTTGTATTATTTATAACATGAGCGATTTAGAATTTAATTCAGATTCCATTCATCCTGAGTATCAGGCTGTAGAGCGTACTATCAAGGAGATTGAAAAACAGTTGAAAATAGTTGAAATTAAAAAATTGTACATTCAGAGAGATTATTTAGACCAACTGAATAAATACAATAAGCTTCTTTTAAAGTTACGGGAACTCCAACTCGGAAAAGGAACAACTATGACAGCAGAAGCTGCTCGTAAACACCGAATTAAAGTATTAGAGCAAAAACTTATTGCCATGGGAGTACCTTCAGAACCGGACATGTCAGGACTGGAAGCCGAACGACTGGTACTGGATGCCAGATTGCAGGCACATATGAAAATCAATGCTTCATTGCTGGCTTCTGATGCTATTCGGCGTGACCGTTGGAATTAATTATGTCTAAAATAAAGACATACTGAATACTAATTTCCCTGTAACCTGGATTCTGAAATGTAAGATTATGAATATTCTAGATGAAATTATTGCCCATAAAAAAGGTGAAGTAGCAGAACGCAAATCTCTGACTGCTGTCTCTGTATTGGAAAAGAGTGATTTATTTGGGCGCAAAACAGTATCGTTAAGAGAGTCACTATTGAACCCTGAGAAGAGTGGAATCATTGCTGAACATAAACGCAAATCACCTTCTAAGGGAATCATTAACCAACAAGTTTCAGTAGAACAAGTAACTACTGGTTATACTCAAGGTGGTGCTTCTGCATTGTCAGTACTTACTGATCAGAAATATTTTGATGGAAAAGATGAACACATTTTGCGTGCTCGTAAAGCTAATCCCGATATACCTATTTTGCGGAAGGATTTTGTGATTGATGAGTATCAATTAATTGAAGCAAAAAGCTTGGGTGCAGATATTATTTTGTTGATTGCCGCTAATCTTACGCCAGACCAATGTAAACAACTGGCCAAAGCTGCTAAAGCGTTGACATTGGAGGTATTGCTGGAAGTGCATAATCTGGAGGAATTAGAATCTTCTGTAAATGAATATATAGATGTGATTGGGGTAAATAACCGTGATCTTAAGCGGATGAAAACAGACATCAACATCTCCAAAGAACTTTCAGAACGTATTCCGAGAGAATTTCTAAAGATTTCAGAAAGTGGCATTCATCTTCCAGAAGTTTTACAGGATCTGAGACATAACTATGGATACAATGGTTTTTTGATAGGAGAATATTTTATGCAGCATTCTGATCCGGGAGTTGCGTTTTCTAACTTTGTTGCTGATATAAAGCAAATGGCTTAGTATCAGTGTTTTGTGTGTTGAGTTGGAAAAATTATATCCCTCGTTTCAAGTTGTTGGTTGCTATTGGATTTCTATAAGAAAAATCTTACTTTCGTACAAAATTCAGAAACTGTAACGGTTTTTTCTCCCAACAAAATACACTTGGTATGCTTAAAATCAAAGTCTGTGGAATGAGGGATTCTGCTAATATTCAGTCGGTATTGGCTTTAGATCCTGATTTTATGGGATTTATCTTCTTTGAAAAATCTCCACGTAATGTAGGGGAGGAGTTGGATGCAGAACTTTTGAAGTCTTTTCCCAAGACGACTAAAAAAGTAGGTGTATTTGTCAATGCTCATCCGGACTTGATCCTGAAAAATGTAAAGAAATACAATCTTGATATTGTTCAACTTCATGGAGAGGAGCTTCCAGATGTAGGCAAGAATATACGAAACAGGGGCATTACCGTTATCAAAGCCTTTAATCTGGATGAAAATTTTAATTTTGCACGTCTGAATAATTATAAACCTCATTGTGACTATTTTTTGTTTGATGCAAAGGGGGCTGCACAGGGAGGCAACGGGATTACATTTGACTGGAATCTGTTGCAGCGATATGATAATGAAAAGCCTTTTTTCTTAAGTGGGGGATTAAACATAGAGAGTTTGGATGCTATTGTTGCTCTAAAGAATAAAGGATTAAATTTATATGGGGTAGATATCAATAGTCTATTTGAAGTCAGTCCAGGCATAAAGAATGTAGAGAAAGTAAAAGAGTTTATCGACAAGTTACATGTAGCGTTTAAAGAAACGCTGGCATAAATAGAGAGATAGAGTAAAGAAGGGATGCAGAGGCATCAGAATAATTATTCATTAAATGGATAACTGGAGGGTACTGTTGATCAGTATGCATAGGTTGGTGTTAGGAAAAGACTCTGTTGGTAACTGGATAGTGGTATATCCCTCATCTATCGAATAGCGTTTAGACATTTTTACACATATATTGCCTTCCTCCTGCAACAATTTACTGTTGCCATTCTGCTAAGACTCTGCATGGCTACGACTGATGTGATACACATAAGATGTTTTGATTCAAGTTGGACCTAACAATTTTACACTAATGGAATTAATCGAGAAAAGTGCTTTTGCTGTAAATGAGCATGGATATTATGGCAGTTTTGGAGGGGCATATATTCCTGAAATGCTTTATCCAAATGCAGAAGAGTTAAAAGAAAACTACCTGAAGATTATTTATGATCCCAAGTTTCAGGAGGAGTTCCATACATTATTGCGTGACTATGTTGGTCGGCCAACACCTTTGTATCTAGCAAGTCGCCTGTCAGAAAAATATAATGCGCAGATTTATCTTAAACGTGAAGACTTATGTCATACAGGCGCACATAAAGTTAATAATACAATCGGGCAGATCCTGGTAGCTAAACGTTTGGGTAAAAAACGGATTGTGGCTGAGACAGGGGCAGGACAACACGGAGTAGCCACCGCTACTGTATGTGCATTGATGGGAATGGAATGTATTGTCTACATGGGAGAAATAGATATTCAGCGTCAAGCACCTAATGTAGCTCGTATGAAAATGCTGGGCGCAGAAGTAAGGCCTGCAACATGTGGTAGTAAAACTCTAAAAGATGCTACCAATGAAGCCATGAGGCACTGGATTAACAACCCTGTTGATACCCATTATATTATTGGAAGTGTAGTTGGTTTCCATCCATTTCCGGATATGGTGGCCCGTTTTCAGTCGGTTATTTCCGAAGAGATTAAAAAACAGTTACTGGAAAAAATAGGGAGAGAGAATCCTGATTATGTGATTGCTTGTGTAGGAGGTGGAAGCAATGCTGCTGGTGCTTTCTATCATTATCTGGATGAAAGTGATGTGAAATTGGTTGCTGCCGAAGCTGCCGGACAGGGGGTAAGCTCTGGACATTCTGCTGCCACAACATTTTTAGGTAAGCCAGGGATCTTACATGGTAGCCGTACAATCTTAATGCAAACAGAGGATGGGCAGGTTACAGAGCCATACTCTATTTCCGCAGGTCTGGATTACCCGGGTATTGGTCCTATCCATGCACATTTGTTTGAAACAAACCGTGCGATCTTTGCCGCTATTACTGACCAGGAAGCACTACAAGCAGGTTTGGAATTAAGTAGAATGGAAGGAATTATCCCCGCATTAGAATCTTCTCATGCTTTGGCTTATCTGAAATATATGAAGAACACAGGGAATGAAGTGATTGTGGTTAACCTTTCAGGCCGTGGAGATAAAGATTTGGCAACGTATAGCAGAGAGTTAGGGCTGTAAGATGCTTTCTTGAGAAAGTGAAACAAAAAATCCATTACATACAAGTAGTGGATTTTTTGTTTTTATATAGTTGATTTTCTGGTATTTGTGATTTTTTATATGTGAATATATTCGTGTAGAAATGCGAAAGGTAACCATTGTAATAACAATATAGTGGGCTGTATATTTATTTTTATTTTATTGGTGTTATTTAGATTAAGTATTTTTAGATATTCGCTGTTTTCGTGTTTGTTGTTTTTAATATATGTAATTTTTTATTTTTGCTGAATAATATTCTGTATTTTATATATTATGCATTGTTAAAATTTCGTTTTACTGTGTATTTGTAAAATTTTATTCATGTTTAAGTTTGTTTTATGGTTTTTGTTTTGGTAAGTTCAGTACACCTTAACCTTAACTTCCAAACAAACTTATGAAGAAACTTCTACTAGTAAAGTCGCTTGTAGTGACCTTTAGCTGTGCTATAGCGTCAATGCAGGTGGCTGCTCAAAGTCGCCTTATAACAGGTAAAGTGACTGCGTCAGACGATGGATCATCATTACCTGGAGTTAGTGTTGTTGTAAAAGGTACTACTATTGGTACTACTACTGATGCTACTGGTAAATACTCTATCAGTGCGGAACCTTCGGCTACATTAGTTTTTAGCTTTATCGGGTTTGCCATTCAGGAAGCTCCTGTTGGAAACCGGACCTCAGTAGATATAAAACTTTTACCTGACACTAAACAATTGGGTGAGATTGTTGTAACAGCCCTTGGATTAAAAGAAGACAAAGATAAATTTGCTTCTTCTGTTAGTACAGTAAAGGGGCCTGCTATTGCTAAGTCTGGTGAAACAAGCTTATTGACTGGTTTAAGCGGCAAAGCCTCAGGGGTATTAATTACCCGAAACGGAGGTGATCCGGGGGCAGGGGCTTATATTCAGATACGAGGACAAAATACAATCAATGGTAGTGCACAGCCTTTGTTTATTGTAGATGGTATTCCTGTCAGCAATTCTTTTGATAACACTGCTGCTGCTGGTAACGCTATAGTACAGCAATCACGTATCAGCGACATCAATCCGGAAGATATTGAATCTGTTGAAGTATTGAAAGGTGCCTCTGCTGCTGCCTTATGGGGGACCAGAGCGGCCAATGGCGTAGTGATTATTACAACTAAAAAGGGAAAAGATACAGGGGGAAGAGTAAATATATCCTTGAAGTCTACAGTTTCAATTGACGAAGTGAATAAGATCCACAAACTTCAACGGACTTATGGACAAGGCAGCAATGGAATTTATAATCAGGGTGACCGAACTTCTTGGGGCGATAAAATTGCAGCTCGTACTGGTGGCGAGGATACATATGTTACAGGACCAGGACAGTTTTATGCTCCTGATGAGAATGATGGATTTACTAAGTCTCCAAAATATGATTTATATAATGGATACCTGACTCTGGCAGATGGTACCATTAAGTATGTAATACCTCGAGGAAGGACATTTGATGCAAATGGAAATCGTTTGGATGAGCATGGTGGTAAGCATTCAAGAAACACATATGATCATACAAAAGACCCTTTCAGAACAGGATACTTTTTTGATAATACACTAAGTATTACAGGTGGAAATGCCAAAACGAATTATTCTGTTAGTTATGGAAATCTGAGTCAGCAAGGGGTGGTGAAAAGCTTTAGTGATTACAAGCGTAATACTGCGAGGGTAAATGTTTCTAGTCAATTTACTGATTGGTTACGAGCCTCTTCCAGCGTAGGATATACCAATAGTAAATCTACTCGTATTCAACAAGGCGATAACCTCGATGGAATTTTGCTGGGAGGGCTGCGAACATCTCCTGATTTTGATAACTCAGAATATACCGGTACCTATACTGATACTTCTGGAACAACCTATCCAAATCGGCATGTTTCCTATCGAAACCCACTGGGAGCGTCTACTAACCCTCGTTACTCCAACCCTTTATGGAATATTAACAATAATAAAAATACTACCAATGTAGACCGTGTCATGGGTAGTGTTGAAATAGGTATAGATCCTGTAAACTGGCTGAACATCACTGGAAGGGCGGGAGTTGATAATTTCATTGATGATCGGGTAGAACGGTTCCCGATCTATTCTGCTTCATTTAATTCAGGTTTCCTTTCCAAGTATATTATTACCGAAAAACAGTTTAACACAGATTTATTTGCCCGAGCTACAAAAAAGCTTGGTACAGGTTTCGATGCTACCTTGTTGGTAGGAGTAAACTATAATAGCCGGCTGAGAAGTTGGTTGTATAGCCAGATTACCGATTTTATTGTGCCCAGTGCTCCTGACATTCTGACAAACGCCCAAAATACCAATCTGCAAGCTTCCAATTATACTTCATTGATGCGTACCTATGCCTATTATGCGCAGGCTGAATTACAAGGATATGATCAATTCTTTTTAACACTGACAGGACGTAGTGAAAGTGCCTCAACCTTTGGTGCTAAAGCAAACAGTAGTTTCTTTTTCCCATCTGCGGCTTTAGCCTGGCAGTTTACGAAAATAGCTGCATTGCGTGAAAATCCAGTACTGAGTTTTGGTAAACTTCGTGTAAACTGGGGACAGGTAGGTATTCAACCTCAACCGTATAAAAACTTTACTACTTTCTCTCCTGCTTCATATAGTGATTCATATGCTAGTAGTCTACAATCTAAAAGTTCATTGTATGGGGGTGGATTTACAAGAGATAATACAGCAGGAAATGAGTTTTTAAAACCTGAACGTAAGACTGAGACAGAAATAGGAACTGACCTCCGCTTCTTTAATGATCACATCAACTTGTCAGTAACTTATTATTCCAATCATACCAAAGATGTTATTCTGGATATAGATACTCCATCAGAAACCGGATTTACAAATACTTCGAAAAATGCAGCTACTCTTTCCAATAAAGGTATTGAAATCGAGCTCGGGGGTAACATCATTCATAAGGGAGATTTTAGCTGGTCTATAGCTGCCAATTATTCTCAAAACCGGAATAAGGTAGTTTCTCTTGCCGGATTGACTGTGTATTCTTTGCCTGGTAGCTATGGGGGGTCTTCTTTAATTCCAGGGCAACCCTTTGGCGTGTTTTATGGAACAGATTTTCTGCATGATGACAAAGGTAAATACATTCTGGATGCCAACGGGTTTGTGCAAGGTGGTACTGAGAGTGAAGTTATCGGAAACCCTAATCCAAAATGGAGAGGAGGTTTGACCAACACATTTACTTATAAGGGACTTTCTTTAGCTGTATTATTTGATGCTGTGCATGGGAATCAGTTTTACAATGGTACTCGTGGGGCATTGTATACCTTTGGCACTCATGCTGATAATGGACATGAAGTAGTGTCTGATGTGGATCTGAAAACAGTGGATGGAAAAACCATAACCGCTGGAACACCTTTCAGAGGGGCCATTAAAGACTTTGGTGGAGGTCCTGTAGCTTTAACACAAGCCTGGTTCCAAGATAGAGGGACATCCTTTACTTCGGCTTCTGCCAAACAATTTATAGAGGATGCCTCTGTGGTTAGATTACGGGAGGTATCACTGAATTATAGTTTGCGTAGTGAAGGATTTCGCAAAGCTACCAAGCTATCTTCTATTGATTTTAGTCTGACAGGTCGTAATCTGCTTCTCTGGACACCGTTTACAGGGGTTGATCCTGAAATTAATATTACAGGTGCGGGTATCGTTCGTGGTGAAGACTGGTTCAGTAACCCCAATACCCGTTCATTCTTATTCTCTGTAAAAATTAATTACTAAAAGATACTTATGAAAAAGATATATACGTCTAAATTATTCCTTTCTATTTCGCTGCTTATCGGACTTTCATCCTGTAAAGATTTATTTAATGATCCTCGAATCAAGGGCAATCCCAATGCTGTTTCTGATGTAGAGGTGCAAACATTGCTTTCAGGTACATTGGTAGGAGTAAGTGAACTCCATGAAGATACAGATGTACGAATTTCCTACATGTGGGCTGGACAGTTAACAGGATTGAGTCGACAACACCTGGGATTGGCTCAGTATCAGGTATCTTCTGGCACATTTGACTGGGGGAATCTTTATCCGATAGCTGCACAGGCACGCCTTATGCAGACTAAAGCGGATGCACTAGGTGATAAATGGACAAAGGGAGTTGGACAGGTAGCAGAAGCACTTCTTATTGCAAAAGCAACGGCTTTCTGGGGAGATGTGCCTTATTCTCAGGCTTTTGATCTTATTGCTTATCCTACACCTGTCTTTGATTCTCAGGAACAGGTGTACACAGAACTACTTGCTACACTAGATAATGCGATTGAAAATCTGTCAGCATCTGGTGGATTGTATTTTGGCGGACAGGATTTTATCTATGGTGGAGATACTAATTTATGGAAAAAAGCAGCTTATTCCCTGAAGGCTCGCTTGTATCTTCATTTGGGCGATTATGCAAAAGCTGTAGAAAATGCTAAGCTGGGGATTTCCAGTGTGGGAGAAGATGCGTTGATCCCGCATGGAGAAAGCCAGGGTATAGATCAGAATCTGAATTATGATTTCTTTGTCAATAACCGTCCTGGAGATACAGGATTTGATCCGCCCGCATTTTTACCTGGATTCTTAAAAGCACATACCAATGCAAAAACAAATGAGACTGCTCTATATAATCATTTTTTTAAGGCTGGTATTACAGGTCCAGGTGCGTTGGATCCTAACACAGAAGATGGATTTTTTAAGGTTGATTCCAAGCAGCCAATTTTAAGTTATTTTGAAACACAGCTGATTCTGGCAGAAGCATTGGCTCGTCAGAATCAACTATCAGATGCAGTAACAGCCCTGAATAATGTTCGGGAGGTACTGGCTACTGGTTATATTAACGGAAATAGCATTCCTGGGACCTATGTCACAATGGGTTTGAAATATGAGAATTATGTATTGTCGGATTTTGCTCCTGGAGGCCTGGCCAATCCTACATCTAGCGGAAGGGATCAGCAAAGCGGATTATTATATGAGATCATCTCTCAAAAATATATTGTTATGCTGGCCCAGTATGAGGTATACAATGATGTTAGAAGACTGGCTAAAGCTACTCCTGTTGTGCAATTACATATTCAGCCTATTGTGACAACGCCAACCGGTAGCTTACCACAACGATACATTTATCCTCAGACTGAAATCAATACAAACCCCAATGTACCCAAAGCGGGTAATGGGGTGGCTGACCAATATCAGACGCTGCCTATTTTTCAATAAAGACACAAGGGAAAATGCAAGTGAGTTTAAGTTTCTTTATTAATTTATCTCATAGGTGTTTGGAACAAGACATATTCACTGAGTATGTCTTGTTTTATTTTGATGAATAGAAACCCGTTTTACTGTTTTGGTATTTTACTATCCGGAAGATTTTTCTTTTCTTGCTTTCCATGACAGAAAGACGATTGACATTATTTCCTTCAGATCCCTGGTTTGTAACTGAGGATGAAGAACTATTTAAGGAACGACTGATTAGAATCGGTTTCTGGGAACCTAGTGAAAATAGTAGTTCAGGTTTTATTCTTGGGCGATTGTTCCGTGAGCTATTGGAAGGAACTTTTGAAGGAATTGAATACTATCATATTCCGGCCTGGCTGGAAACTTATGAACAGCCTAAGTTGCAGATTGGAAGTGATTTTCAGAATCTCACAACTGTAAAGTCTCCTTATGGAAAAGAGATAGGAGATCAGGATATGGCAAGAGAATTGATTTTGGATTTGCGGGAAAATCCTGATGCAATCTGGCAAGAGCCTCGCTTTCGGCAGAATATTCCTATCTATGAACTCGATTTTGAAAATTATGTCGCATTTGGTAGACAATTTTTGCAATTAGGCATCTATTTAAAACCTACAGAATCGTTTTTGAATTTGTTGAAAGAGTCACTGGGAATGGAATATCGCTATGCTAATTATTGGGAGTAAGTTACCGATGCCAGATCGCCTTTTTTCCATCTGAACCTGTAAATACCATCGTATTGCCCTCAATGTAGTACGATCCTGACAACTGCTGGTCTTCCGGAAGATTTTGTCCGTTTATAGAAGTAATGTAGATCTTGCCTTCCCTACTATACCACGTCCCTCTTTCTGTAGGTGCCGACCATTCATTGCTCACTTTTGCGGCTTCTCTGCTTACGCTTTTTCCCAGACTTGCACCTCTTTCAAATGTACCATTTTCATGAAGAACCCATTTGACGCGGGTAACCTTGTCTATAAATGTTTTGCCAGAGCCGCTACTAGCATTGATAGTATAAATCCAGACACCGACAAGTTGAGGGTCCAGATCGCGTGTTGGAAAATAGAAAGAAAGCAAAAGGCTAACCAGCAAAAAGGATTTCATAGGATGTAGGTTCTATAGGCTATTGGTGTTCTGAGAATCAAGCAGGTAAACATGGCAGATATAACTGGCTATGAAGTTATATAGTCTATACGAAATCTTAATGGTATTGAAAAAATGACAAGGATAACTCTAGGGACGGATAAAAACAAAGCTCCATGCTAAATAGGTTTTATCCAGCATAGAGCTTACTTACAAGATAGATTTGTATGATTATTTATCTGAAACAGAAATAGCTTGTGCTGCTTCCCATTCCTGAAAACGTTTGATCTCTTCAGTGCATGACGACAAGACCCATAAGACTATTGCAATGTCATCTGAAAATCCCAAAACAGGCAATAAGTCGGGAATGAAATCGAGTGGAGAGACAAAATAGACCAGCGCTGCCACAATTTTTACCAATGTAGTCCATGGAATAACTTTGTAGTCTCCTTTTACATAAGCCCGGATCATCCGGCTTAGTGTTTGCAGATTAGACACAAACGTATTATCTGTCAAACTGCCACTTTTTATAGAAACGTTTTTCAACAAATCCCATAATCCAGCACTATTACGCAATAAACGGCTGGCCCGACGCTGAGAACGTTTAAAGAATACAGAGTGTAAGATGCGGTAAATCAGTGAATCGGATGAAGATGTTTGCATAGTTCAGGATCTGGTTGTAATACGTTGTTAATGATGAATAATACAAAATGTAACCTGTTTATCTTATAGAACTGGGTGTCAGGTCTGCTATTTTAATTTAAAAGGTATCACTGTCTGAATTGTATATAGTAGAACAGATGGAAATTGTGACAAATTTCGTTCCATTAAAATTATCCATTTATTTTGAATTTAAGTTATATGTATAACTTATCTAGTAAATTACACTAAAATTTTAGACCACATCTATTCTTAATGATATGAAATATCTTTTAGTGATTGTATGGGTATTGCTGACAATAAGTATCTCTCATGCCCAGGTACGGGTTGCTCATATTTTTGGAGACCATATGGTTCTTCAACGGAATAAGGAGATCCCCGTTTGGGGATGGGCCTCTTCCAAAGAAAAGGTGACCGTTAAACTGGGGGGACAAACAAAAACAATACAGGCAGGAGCTGACGGAAAGTGGATGGTAAAGTTTGCTGCTATGCCAGCAGGCGGACCTTTTCAATTGGTAATCAGTGCCAAATCAAGTAAAATAGTGCTAAATGATGTTTTGATTGGTGAGGTTTGGATATGTTCCGGACAGTCTAATATGGAATGGCCAGTAAACAGAGCAGATAACGCAGAGAATGAAAAACAATCCGCTACATTTCCACAAATACGGCATTTTAAAGTTGCTAACAGTCTTAGCTTAACTCCTGAAGCAGATCTAAAAGAGGGAGAATGGAAAGTTTGTTCTCCTGAAACAGTAGGAGATTTTACGGCTGTTGGATACTTTTTTGCGAGAGGTCTGTATCAGAAACTAAATGTACCTGTTGGATTGATCAATACATCCTGGGGTGGCTCACAAGTTGAAGGGTGGATCAGTAAGGATGCAATGCTATTGTCTGATGTGTTGAAAGAGTATGCGACAACAATGCCACAAAGCTGGGAAGGCGCAAATACTTCTCTGGATAAAAAACTTAAAAGAAATGCTTTCGGTAAAGAAGATGTTGTTCTGACTAGTGAAGATGAAAGAAAATATACACAGCCAGGTTATGATTTTTCCAAATGGAGAGATGGATCTGCACCCGGATCATGGGATTGGCAGGGATTCTGGGCTTATAGAGGCAATGGCTATGCAGAAAAAACAATTACTATCCCTGCATCTATTGCAGATCAAACTTCTACATTGGGCTTTGGCCAGAATGATAGTCCCGGACAAGTATACATTAACAGTAAATTGATTTGGGAAGGTGCATTAAAAGGAAGACGAAAAATAGAGGTTCCTGCTCATACCTGGACAGCAGGAAAAAATACATTGTTGTTAAAATTTGGTGTCACAAAAGAACCTAGTTGGTTTGGAATGGGCTTACATGGTGCCCCTGAAGATTTTTATATACAAACTGAGACCGAACGTATCAACTTGAGCGGTTCCTGGAAAAATATGCCTGCCATTGCAGACAAATATGAATTTGCTCGTTTGCAGAATAACATGGGGACAATTATATATAATGCTATGGTCCATCCACTAATCCCTTATGCATTTGAGGGTGTAATCTGGTACCAGGGAGAGGCAAATGCCGGACGAGCCTATCAATACCGGAAAACATTTCCACTACTGATTAACGATTGGAGAAAGCGGTGGGATAATGTGTTTCCTTTTTTATTTGTACAATTATCAAGTTATGGTAGTACGCAAAGCAGTAACCAGGGGAGTAACTGGGCTGAACTCCGTGAAGCACAAACAATGACTCTGCAACTTCCACAAACAGGGATGGTTGTAACTACTGATATTGGAAATCCCGCAGATATACATCCCACAAATAAGCAAGATGTTGGAAAACGATTAGCTGCCAGTGCGTTGAAAATAGCCTATCAGAAAGATGTACCCTATAGTGGTCCTATGTATACATCCGTGAAACATGAAAAAGGCAAAACTATCTTATCATTTCAGTTTGCTGATAAGGGCTTGGTGGCAAAAGATACATATGGCTATTTGAAAGGATTTGAGATCGCTGGTGAAGATAATGTATTTTATTATGCCAAGGCTGAAATCGTAGGTAATCAGGTTGTTGTTTATCATCCCAAAGGTGCCTTGCCCGTTTCTGTCCGATACGCATGGACAGATGCACCTAGTGAAGCAAATCTTTTTAATACAGAAGGTTTTCCTGCTTCTCCTTTCCGTACAGATACATGGACCTCTATTACTACTAATGAGAAGTTTCAGTAGTGAAATGTAGCCATGACTATATTTCCTCTGAAAGCTTTATTTGTTAACTATATAAAAGTGTCCTGTTTCCAGGTTAAGTCAGAAAAATGGGTTAATCAGGGAAGAGTAGACTGAATTTGATATTTTCTGAAAGATTAGCTGCCGTAAAATTGATTTACGGAAAGATGATGATGCTACAAGCATATTTACAATGTTTTCACAGTTTTTTCTTCCTGTACTTAGTACCCTTCTCTACCTAATACATAAAATATCTGTAAATAAGTTGTTTAGGTTGTCTACAAAGATAAAATTATACGTGGAATGGTTCTAAACAAAATAGTACTATACTAATAAGTAATAAGTTAATCTGCTAAATGCATGACTTTACCGAATATTTCCTTAGTATTGTAGAAAAAAAACACCAGGTACAATTGTAATTGTTAGTTTTGTAAAAAAATCTTCCAGAGCAATCTTTTCAACCCCCCCTTGTTACTATGGATTCGTTGCGTGAACTCATCTCTTTAATTACCCAGAAACGGATTAAAAAAGTTGAACTTTTCGACGAGAGTAATCGGAATAAGACGAGTAATTATTTTCGCTTATTTGAAGGTATTCACTCTCGTAAATATGACAACGATTTAGATGCCGCAAAAGACATTTATGATTGTTTGCCATCTGAGAAAAAGTATCTTATTTTAAAAACACGCCTTCGGCAAAAACTTCTTAACACACTCTTCTTCCTGGATTATGATGGAGAAAAATCCAGTGAATTTCAACGCATATCATATGATTGCAATAAACAATTGTATGCGATTAAAGTGCTTTTAATGGCAAACGCCAAGCGTCTGGCAGTTCCTATGGCTGAAAAGACATTGCGGTTGGCCGCTGATTATGAACTGACAGATATAGTACTGGAATGTGCCCGTATTTTGCGTGAACATTATAGTGGCAACAATTATCAGGAGTTTCTTGAGTACAAAGATATTGCGGAGCGTACTGAGCAGCAGCAACGAATTGAGAACATGGCTGAGCAATATTATCAGGAAATTATTGCACTATATGCAAAATCGAAGGGGAATCGACTGAGAGTAAGGAAGATGGCAGATAAATACTACCATGCTCTGGAAGAGAATCTGCGTCCTTATGATAGTATTCGGTTACGATTATATTATTATAAAATCAAAATGTTGTTCTATCAGCTTTCTGATGATTATAAAGCTGCAATAGATGTTGTAAATGCATTCGAAGAGTTTATTAGTCAAACTCCTGCTTTTCATCCTACCAGTCGTCTGGAAGAGCTGGCAATTCAAAAGATGAATTATTATCTTCATTTGAAGGATTTCAGTGCAGGAGAAGCACATGCTCAAAAGTTTGCTTACTTGTTTGCTGATAAAAACCCTAATCAGTATACATTCAAGGAGTATCAGTTGTTATTGGCCATGCATACCGAACATTATCTTCGGGCTGCAGAAATTTTCCACGAGGTTATTAGTCAGTCTACTTTTAGAACGTTATCAGAAGCGAAAAAAGAACGTTGGAGTACTTTCCAGGCCTATCTGCATTACATCTATAAGTATCAGAAAATCAAAGAAATCAGACCTTTGATTCAAAATTCAAAAACTGGTTTCCAATTGAGTGATTTCCTTGAGAAAAAGCCGGAATTTGCCAAAGAACGCCGAGGCTTGAATGGTGCTATCTTAACAATACAGGTTTTATTCTTCCTGGAAAAGATGAATATAGATAGCCTGATTGACCGCATTAATGAGATTGAACGATATACTCGTCGCTATCCGAAGAAAGATATGAACTTCAGAAGTGAGTGTTTCATCAATCTACTTACTCAGATGCGTGATGATGGCTTCCGTTTTTATCAGACTCGTAAGGCTACCGAAAAACTGTATGATGAGATGAAGTCTGTGATGATGGAATATTATGGTGGTAACCGTGCACTGGAAGTATTACCTTATGAAGTGATGTGGGATATGGTATTGGAAAAACTAAAAGGGTATAAGTATGGTTAGTGGCCATATATCTTCACAAAAAGAATCCTGTCAGTTTTCATGACAGGATTCTTTTTATTTTAGAGGTTGTCTAAAATTATTCTTAAAGGCTGCAAAGGCAGATTATACTAAAGTTCTTGAAGAACTAAAAACACATGTGCTACGCTTTCGCCCATTTTTCGGCCCGTAGCCGCTGGCTACGCCCCTCAAAATGGTCTCATCCCGCTACAAAATCTGCTCTTTTCGCCTCTTTAATACTAATTTAGACAACCTCTTAAAAGCTTTTAGAATACTACTCGTATTTCATCTTTGATGAACTTTAATGCACGGGAAGTAGGATCTACATTTTGCTCAATCAATTGTTCGAAAATCCTTTTTGCTAATTCTATTCCACGGGCATCTGGCGGAATATTAGATGCGGAGTCATTAATAAGGACAATGATCTCTTCCATAGCACTTTTGATTTGTGTCCAGGCTTCATCACTCATATACACCTGTTGAGATAAATTGTGGTTAAATTCCTCACGTACCTCACTTAGTAACAGACTATGAAGTTCTGTTGCATTATATTCAGCATTATTGACACGCCGTATCAGATTGTTAGGTGCAATACGTTCCAGAAACAGACACATGCGTTCATAGGCTTGTAAGCGAATCGGCAGCACAAGATCTATATTTTTGCTTTTTACTTCGATTAGCTTTTGTTCAAATTGTTTGGTAAGAAAAGATTGCATGGTAAGGAACATTGCGTATAGCACCAGACCTGCTGGAAGTAAAATCTTTAGTAATTCTAAAACGTAACTCATAAAAATACCTTGGGGTTTTGTATCTGAAAAGATAGTATTTTTGTTTTGAAACCTATTGTATGTATTTAGAGTTTCAAATCTAAGGAAATTGCCTGTTTAATATCAAGCTTATTTTTTAGGTTTTAAATAAGATACGTGTAAGAAAATCAGTGGTTTATGTCATTTTTTAAGGAAGAGTGCCCAATTACAATTACCTCTACTGCCATAGAGCATATCCGGACTATATTGCAGGAAAAAAGTATTAATACCAATTTGTATGGCCTTCGGGTGGGAGTAAAGGGAGGTGGATGTGGAGGGGCTTCGCCACTACTGGGGTTTGATACAGTCAAGGAAAATGACCATTGTTATATACTGAAAGATTTTTCTGTTATTGTCGAAAAAAAACATCTGATGTATGTGTTGGGACTTGAAATAGACTATGAAGATAATGGTGAAATCAAAGGTTTTGTGTTTAATAATCCAAATGAGAAGGTAGTAGTATAAGTGCTGCACTCAGTTCATTTCTCTGCAGTTGGAGGTAGCCAGTCATCCGTGAAATGTCTTCTGCCTTGAGATTGGGTGAATTTTGCAGCATTGTATGTTTGTGATTGTCCTTTAGGAATAGATAGACTTTGCCAGTGGTCTCCACTAAAAAGTTTGGCTAAATAGACGATCTGTCCTACGTGATAGGGATAATGTGCCAGTTGCCTGTTAATCGCCTCCTGAACAGTATGTCCTTCATTGCGGATATAAATAATGCGAGTAAGATCTGCCTCCTGTAATTGAGTAAGGGCGTTGAAAAGACACTCCCAGCCTTCATTCCACTTTTGAAGCAGATCGTCTTTGTTCTGGATATGGTTTTCAAATTCTGCATCCCGGTTTCTCCATTCTTTTTCACCATCTGTTGTTAGGAAATCTGTCCATCTGGATAACATATTACCCCACAAATGATTGACAATGATAGCAATAGAGTTACTGGTAGGGTTAATCTGTTCAAACAAATTTTGTTCAGTCACTTGAGACATAGCTTTATCTCCAAGATCTTTGTAGTAGCGAAACTGCTTTCTGATACTTTCCAGATACTCTGATTGCATAAGCCTACAGGTAATAAAGTGAAAGAATTATTTATCGGGGTTGCCCACCTTTAAAGTGAGCAATGTTACATCATCACGAAAAGGTGTAGTGCCACAGAAATCATGAATAGACTCAATCAGTTTTTGATGTAGGTGGGATGGTTTCTCTTGAGCAAACTCTTCTATCACTTTTTGCATTCGTTCATCTCCATACTCTTCTTCTAAACTATTGCATGCTTCTACAACACCATCTGTATAACCAAATAGCAGGAAATGAGAAACATTTTCTATTACCTCATAATTTATAAATGGAAGAGAATCAAAAATTCCAATTACGGTAGTTCCTGTCTTTAGCCATCGGTTGGTACCGTATTCATTAATCAACAAGGGTGGATGATGACCAGCATTAATGTATGTCAGTGTGTGAGCCCGATGGTCATACAATGCAAAAAAGCCTGTGATAAAGCGCTCTCCTCCTAGTATCTCATATAGTGTATGATTGAGTTCACTCACAATACGAAGCAAGTCTGTAGTCTGACGGATCAGAATACGTAATGAGGCTTGAAAGTTAGACATCAGCAATGCGGCAGGAATTCCTTTACCTGATACATCTGCAATACATACAAAGTATTTCTCATCAGGAAGTGCTATAAAATCATAATAATCACCACTTACACTTTGATGAGGAAAATAATCTGCTTTAACGGTGATATAGGGATTGTCAGGGAGTTTTTTAGGAAATAGTCGTTCCTGTACTCTTTTGGCAATCTGTAATTCTCTGTTCAAGGCTTCCTGCTCCATTTGTTTAGCAGCAAGCTTTTTGTTTTCAATGGCAACAACAATCAGATTGGTTAATGTCTGAATGAACTTGGTATCTGTGGCAATACCTTCCCGATAGGCTATCTGATTTTGACTTAGAAAGACATAGGCTAATAGGGCATCACGATGATAAACAGGTATAATTTCATCGAATTCCTGAAAAATGACGGGGACTTGTTCATTTTCAGTAGAGGTGACTTCTTTCAGATCCAGAGAAATCAGATCTTCATGTACATGATCAAAGGAAGATGTGGTACCAAATACTGCCTTTTTTTCCCATTTGTCTTGGTAAATACAGAGCAGCAGCTTATTGATATGGAGATTGCCTCGCAAAATAAAATGATATATTTTATACAAAGCTTCTTCCGGCAGGTTATTATTGATAGCCTGCGTTACTTCAAGTAAAGAATTTAACTCCATTTGTTTGACATGGAGTTGATATTCAGGAGATTCTGCCAAAGAGGTTATCATTAAGCTGGTGGTTACCTACGTATTTATACTTCCATTAAATCGAGTATAGCTTCTACATAACTCTGTCAGGGTTGTTTGTTTGCGCTGAATATCGGGTAATTTATGAATACAATCTGTAAATTATAAGAAGCTGGCTAAAGTTACTCACCTGTACTATGAAAAGCCAGTAAGCCTTTTTTTGTTGCCAGATAATAAAAAGTATGATAACTTTTTTCAAAGTCACTGTCTGAAACAGGGATCTCCTCATCAGCGCTTTGAAGGACTTTGATCCAACCTTTCTGTGCCAGTTCATACAACGTTTGCTTAAGCATTTCTTCCGTGAGTTCAAGGTTTTCTGAAAGATAGGAGAAGGACTGCACAAAGTGTAGTTCATCTAATATATCCAGTTCCTGATCTGTCATGACGATAATATATAATATAAATAGAATTAAGATTTTTGCAAATGTACAGATATTATTGGATGGGTGTACTTCTGTTAGGGTTTTATTCTGCCAGACTTATTGATCCAGTTTTCTTCCTTTCCATGAATATCCCTTTTTCTGAGCTGTCAGACCAAAGAAAACAACATAAAGAGGATATATCCATTGTACTGGAAATATCCAGACAATAAGGTGTCGTTTTTTGAGAAAAGATAATAAACTTCCTAATAATACCCATTCAGATATCCAGCGAAGGGAGATCCCTGTAATAAAGAAAATAAGAGGAAGAATATTGATAAAGAGTGTCGGAATACTGGCAAGTAAACTAAGACAGTTCATAAAAATAAAAACAGCAACTGCACTCACCCTCCAGTCCGAATAGAGATGCCACTTGCTAGCCCACCGTCTGCGTTGCTGATAAAATGCCACGAGGTTGGGTTGTGGTTGGGTGAGGACAATGGCTTGAGATTGTTTTAAGAAGTGAACTTGGGTTGGATAAGTCTGGTAAATTTTGTGCATAAGAAACAGATCATCTCCTGTAGCCGTTGAGGCTGTGTCTTTATATCCATGTACTTCTATAAATGCTCTTCTGGTAAAAGCCAGGTTAGCTGCATTACACATAGTGGGTATGCCTATTTGTAACGTTGCTGCTCCAGAACCAATTAAACTGGCAAACTCTACTGCCTGGATTTTTGCAAAAATACTTGGTTCACTAAATGTTACAGCTCCACAAATCATTTGAGCGTTTGTTTGCACCTGGAAATTAGCAATAGTTGTTAACCAATCTGCAGATACTATACAGTCACCATCTGTTGTTACAATCAATTCTCCATCTGATTCTGAAATCGCCCACTCAATACCTTTTTTCTTGAAATTTCCGTTTATAGATTCAGCAGAAGGATGATCTTTCAATTCCAGTATCTGAAGCGGAAAAGGGGATGTCGACTGAAAGTGCTTAAGCAATGAGACTGTTGCATCTGTAGAAAAGTCATCTACTATATAAACTCTGAACAGATGTTTTGGATAGGTTTGATGACTCAGTGAGTTGAGCAGATCTATAATATTGGATTCTTCATCTCGTACAACAACAATAACAGAGATCCGGGTTTGGACTATCGTCTCGGTAACTGGGTTATATATAGGTAACTTCTGCCATGCTATCCAGAGGATAAGTGTAAATAAGGCATACAGAATCTGGATGATGAGAAATGTATAGGCGAAAATCAAGGAAACAGAAATCTGGTTAAGATACAAATGTAGAGGTCTTTATGCGATTCCCATAGGAGTAACTGATACAAAATAGTAGAATAACAAAAGATTTAATTTTTGGCTGGCATCCTATATTCGTCTAATTCATATTAACTTGCATTCATGAAAACAGAGGAAACAGAACGTATTATTCTGGGGGTTGATCCTGGGACCCGCTTTATGGGATTTGGTGTTTTACGGGTACAGGGAAAAAATAAATTGCAATTGCTTCAATTTGGTGTGATTAATTTGAGTAAATATGCTAATCAGGAAATCAAATTAAAGAAGATCTTCGAAAAAATCACAGGCTTGCTAGAGGAATACATGCCTGATGAGATGGCTATTGAAGCCCCATTTCATGGAAAAAATGTACAATCAATGTTAAAATTGGGTAGAGCCCAGGGTGTGGCTATGGCCGCAGCACTCATGCGAGAAGTCCCGATTATCGAATACGCACCTAAAAAAATAAAACAGTCAGTGACAGGAAATGGGAACGCTTCAAAGGAGCAAGTGGCTGCTATGTTGAAATCACAATTCAAATTTGAAGAAACACCTGAATTACTAGATGCTACAGATGCATTGGCTGTTGCTGTGTGTCACTACTATCAGGGTGGTGCTACTCAAGTGAGCCAAACCAAGAGTTGGGCTGCTTTTATAAGCAAGAACCCAGATCGGGTTAAATAGACAGATGAAATGAATAAATACAAGAAAAGCCAGAGTAAGTCTGGCTTTTCTTGTATTAGGTCAGTCGGATGCCTGTTTCTTCAATAACTATTAATCTTCTTTTATAAAGATCTCCAACTGCTTTTTTATATGTTTTTTTACTTATCCCAAATAGTTCATAGATAGTCTCTGCAGGGCTTTTATCTGTCACTGCCATAAAACCTCCTTCTTCCTGAAGCCGAATGAAAATGCTCTCTGCAATGTCTTCTACCTTATCAAAGCCTGGTTTATGTAAAATCAAATCAATTTTAAAGTCCTCTCGTACTTGTTTTACATAGCCAATGATGCGGTCTCCGGTTGTCAGAGGTTGAAATATTTCGTTATCATACAACATCCCGCTGTATTGATTGTTAATAATAGCTTTAAACCCTAACTCTGTTTTTTGATAAATTAGTAAATCCACCAATTGGCCTGCTTCTAGTTCAGGTTCTGATTTGTCCAGAAACTGTTCTATCTTGGCTGAAGCAACGATACGTCGGGTTCCCTCATCCAGATAAACATATACTATATAGAATTTCCCTTCCTGCATACTCATCTTTTGTTCCCGAAAAGGAACAAGCAAGTCTTTCAGAAGTCCCCAGTCAAGAAAAGCGCCTGTTGCATTAATAGAAACAGCCTTCAGGTAAGCAAAGTCTCCTACCTGGGCCAGAGGAGTTTCTGTGGTGGCAATAATCCTATCTTCCGAATCAAGATAGATAAATGCGTCAATGCGATCTCCGGTTTTGCAGTCTTCGGGTACATACCGTTTGGGCATTAGAATTTCTCCATCTTTTCCTCCATCCAGATAAATTCCAAAGTCTAATACCTTAACAACCTTTAATAGATTATAACGTCCAATTTTTGCCATAAATAAAATCTATGTGAGAAACCTGAGTCCATCAGGTTTATAAATTATCTGCAAGATACAGATTAATTAATACTCATTGGCATTAGACTCCTGTGGTTTGGAAGAAGCTGTGCCTGTTGTCTCTGGTACAATAGGTTTAGATGCGCGTAAGGGTGGCTTGGGAGTATTTTTTCGTGGAATTAATAAAATATAACTTTTCTTCTTAATAGTCAGTGTATTTTTTTTAATCCAGGGGTTATAACTCCGAAGTGTCTGATAGGTAATACCATATTGCTGAGCAAAGGCCGTCAGATTCGGAATAGATTTATTAACCTTGATCATTCGTATTCTGGAATTAAGTGTAGAATAGCGACTTACTTTGTATCCATACTCTTTGGGATGTTCAACCAGTTGTTTTACAGCCAGAATTCGGAATATATAGTCTGTTGTCTGCTGGTTAAGTTTTAATTGATAGAACGAACTTTTTCTCTGGCGTAACATAGCCTGAGTCATTCCGTTAATACCAGAGTTGTAAGATGCTGCTGCATTCGTCCAACTGCTAAACAAAAGATGGGCACTTTGCAGATACCGGCATGCTGCTTGAGTAGCCAGAAGCGGATGGTAACGTTCGTCTACTTCATCATTGATTACCAAGCCATAGTTACGTGCTGTTTGTGGAATAATCTGCCAGAATCCACCTGCATTTTTAGGAGAGTCTACATTTTGTAAACCACTTTCTACAACTGCCAGATATTTCAGATCTTCTGGTACTTTGTATTGTTTGAGAATAGCCGTGATATGAGGAAGCCAGAAATGTGCTCTATCCAGCATAACAGCTCTGGCCGGATGCCAATAGGTTTGTGATTTTAATTCTTTAGCGAATCGACGGGAAACTTTTTTATCTTCCAATGGAACAGTTTCACCTGCAAAATAAATTTGGTCTGGAGGATTTTCTGATGAATAGAATTGAGGGCCAGTATTGAATGTAAAGTTAAAATTAAATTCCTCTGATAGTTTGACATAAATGCCATAACCTACCAGAAGGAATGCCAGAATCAGAACAGCGATAAGTTGGGTCTTTCTCAAAGTTAAAAATTAGGTTGCAACAAATACCTTGAGTAAAAATCATCTATGACTTTTACTGCTTCTGCAGGTGTATCAACCAGATTGATGAGACGCATATCATCAGGACTAATATTCCGTTCCTGACCTAATACCACTTCTTCAATCCAGTTTAGTAATCCCTGCCAATATGATTTACCGACAAGTACAATCGGAAAACGTCCTATCTTTTCAGTCTGTATTAAAGTAATAGCTTCAAATAACTCATCCAGTGTACCCATACCTCCCGGCATTACAACAAACCCCTGTGAGTATTTAATGAACATTACTTTACGTACAAAGAAGTAATCAAAACTAATTAGCTTATCCGGATCAATATATATATTACTGCTTTGCTCAAAAGGTAACACAATATTAATACCAACTGATTTTCCACCTTGTTCAAATGCCCCTTTGTTACCAGCTTCCATGATACCCGGACCACCTCCTGTAATAACTCCATATCCATGTCTGACTAGTTTGGCAGCAATTTCTTCGGCTATTTTATAATATGGATTGTCTGGTTTTGTACGTGCGGAACCGAAAATAGACACACATGGACCTATCTTGGCAAGCTTTTCAAATCCTCCTACAAATTCTGACATTATTTTAAAAACGGCCCATGAGTCATTACTCTTTATTTCATTCCAGTCTCTGGCTTGAAAAGCATCCCGTATTTTCCGTTCTTCTACACTTATTTTGTTATTTTCAATCATGATTTTGTCCTTCCTGATTTATAGTTGTAAAATAGAATCTTTTACCTTACAAAAACCTTGTTATTTATGGCTTTTCTCTTTTAAGTAAGATTTAAAGATAAAAAAACTGTGAACTCAGGGTTTCACAGCTGGCTTTAACTGAGTTTCTACTACAAATGTTACAGATTTTTACTAGATAAACAAACAAGTATTGAGCCCTAGCCTGTTAGGTAAACTCAGTCAAAGAAATAACTTTTTATTTACATAGTGTAAATGCTTTGTTTATAAGAATCTGTAACTGGAATGAAGACTGATAGCTGATCTTTTTTTATAGAAATTTTATCTATGAGGATACCCCCAAATACAGGTGCGGTAATCCCAGTGCCAAATGTCTGATCAGAAGTAAATACACGAACTTCATCCCAGAGGTCTGATAAAATGAGTTCCTGTAGAAGTTTACTTCCTCCTTCTACAATAACGGACTGTATTTTCCGCTGATGCAGATCTGCCATCATCTCTGCTAAAAATGTTGATTCGCTTACACACTTTATGTATTGTATATAGTCACTGGCTTCATCTTTTTTCAAATTATAACATAAAGTGGGTTGCGTCTGATCAAATAGGTGTAAAGAAGGAGATAACCGAAGATGCCGGTCAATAACAATGCGTACGGGATCTTCACCTGTCCAGTCTCTGACATTAAGACGAGGATTGTCATATTGGGCTGTAGTTGTGCCAACCATAATAGCTGGCTCTTCACCTCTCCATTTATGTACTAATCTTCTTGACCAGTCATTGCTAATCCAGCGGGAGTTGTAGTCTGAACGAGCAATAAAACGATCTGCCGTTTGTGCCCACTTTAGTATAATATAGGGTCGGTTTTTTTCAATGAATGTAAAAAAGCGACGATTAAGCCAGCGACCTTCTTCTTCCAGAATACCAGTAGTTACTTCAATGCCTGCATTTTTAAGTTTCTCAATACCTTTTCCACCAACCAGTGGATTGGTATCTACATTCGCAATTACAACACGGCGTACTTTTTTAGTAATCAACAAATCTGAACAGGGAGGTGTTTTGCCAAAGTGTGCACATGGTTCCAGTGTTACATATACCGTACTGTCAGGAAGTAAGACTAGGTCTTTTTCTTTTACAGATTGTATAGCGTTTACTTCGGCATGCCAGGAACCATATTTCTGATGCCATCCCTCTCCAATAATCCGATTATTATGTACAATCACACAGCCAACCATAGGATTGGGACTTACAGAGCCCTGGCCAAGTCTGGCTAGTTCTAGTGCCCGTCGCATAAAATGAATGTCTGTTGGTATCTGATTGTGAATCATGTGATTGTTGAATTATAGATCGAAAGGTTTTATACATTTAAGAGTATTTATCGGCAGAAAGATACTATTTTTGTGTCTTGACTGTAATTATTATACCATGTTAACCACTTCTGCGCGTCAATTATTTGATCATATTACACATGTAATCAGTTCAATTTATGAACCGGAAGAGGCTCGTTCAATAACTTTTTGGTTGTTGCAGAATAAGCTTGGATTAACAAAAACGTCAATTTTGACAGATAAAGTTATAACCAGTGTTGCAGCAAAGGACTTTAACGATTGGATTGCCCGTTTGTTACGACATGAACCTATTCAGTATATTTTAGGAGAAACAGAATTTAGGGGAAGAACGTTTCGGGTAAATTCTCATGTATTGATTCCCCGCCCTGAAACAGAAGAGCTGGTAGAATGGGTACTGGAAGAGTATAAATCAGCACCCGTTAAAAATTGCCGTATACTTGACATTGGTACAGGAAGTGGATGTATTGCGGTTTCGCTGGCTGCAGAAATACCTGGGTCTGAAGTATGGGCCATTGATATTTCGAGTGGTGCTATTTCTATCGCAGAGCAAAACGCTCGGTTACAACATGTTGCAGTTCATTTTCGGCAAATGGATATTCTGGCAGGTAATCTTCCTGAAGAGTTTCCTGTATACTTTGATTATATAATCAGCAACCCTCCTTATGTAACAATAGCAGAAAAGGACCAAATGCTGACAAATGTGATTGCTTATGAACCGCACCAGGCTTTATTTGTGCCAGATGATGATCCTCTTTTATTTTACAAAGTTATTGCATCCTTTAGTCAATCTTCATTACCAGAGCGGGGAAAGCTTTTTGTTGAACTAAATGAGCATTTTCCACAAGAGACATCCACTCTCATGCAATCATTTGGATTACATACTACTATTCGGCACGACCTTTTTGGAAAGCCTAGAATGCTGTGTGGAAGCCTTTCTGCATAATTGATTGAACATAAGAACATTGATCACTGGTAATTTGTTATAAAATTATTTAAACAATATATTGAAAAATTCATAAAAAATATTTATTTTTATGATATAATAAATATTTTTTTGTATAAATGTAATTTTATAAATATTGTGGGTTTATGGAAGGAAACGAAATCACAGTCCAGGAATTAAAGAAGATTATGAATCAGGGGATGCAATTTCAATTGTTGGATGTGCGTGAACAGGAAGAATATAAAAATGGGTATATAAAAGCAGCAATACATATACCGCTTGAAGAACTGCCATCTTACTATGAACAATTATCCAGAAACTTACCAGTCATAATCTATTGCCACCATGGAATTGAGAGTACTTTAGCATTTGAATACCTCAACAAAACACATGGATTTACTAATCTTTCTATATTGAAGGGAGGACTTCACGCTTGGGCGATTGAAATAGATCAGGCTATGATGTGGTATTAGGGGTAACCAAAGGAAAAAACTGTTTTATGTAATATTTGGCCTTTAAATAAAAGGCTTTTTTTATGCTATAACCTATCAATCAGCAAAATAGCCCTATAAAAGTACTTCCTTTATTCGAGTAAACTTTTCATTTCTATGTAAGACTTTTGTAGAAAATGTAGAAAATTATCAACATTTATGCGAAACTCTCTCTTTTACTTTTACGTACTTTACAACGTTTTTTAACCCAGCTAGTATCGAAGCAAGCAAAATACGTATTTAGGAGTGAGGCAACCGGGATGGTTTAGCTTCCTCAATCATTTGAAAACAGGTGTTATGACAAAATTATTACTGATTTCAGGTTTACTATTTCTTTCTTGCCTTGTATGCTCATCAACTACAGCCGCAGCTATCTTCACTAATTCATCTTACGCCTATTCAGGCCCGGCTGATAGTACAAAACAAGATGACGAATCTCCTCTGGTTCTTGATAGTTTAATTAGTTACGCTAAAAATTATCTGGGCGTACCTTACCGTTCAGGAGGCCATTCTGCCAAAGGATTTGATTGTTCAGGCTTTACATCACATGTTTTTTCTCGTTTTGGGTTTTCACTGCCACGTACCTCTTATGGGCAGGCTACTGTTGGTAAAAAGGTAGAAACAGCCGAAATGCAGAAAGGAGATCTGATTTTCTTCAAAGGCCGTAATCGCAAAAGTAAAGTAATCGGGCATGTTGGTATTGTAATTTCTGCTAAAGGAGAAAAAATCCAGTTTATCCATGCCTCTGTAAATAATGGAATTTCTATTGAAACCATTGACTCCAAATATTATAATCCACGTTTTGTAAAAAGTATTCGGTTGATAGATTCTGAGCTTCCAATTCCAACTATGGAGATTGCCGAATCCTGCACTCCCGCTACTGATTGTGTTTCATTAATAGATCCATGTGACTCTGTAGGAGAAGATACATCTGATAAATAAAAATACTTCTATAAATACATTATACAATAAAAAGAGAGCATTGATCAGGTCAATGCTCTCTTTTTATTGTGACCTATAGATTATAGGTCGCAACAATTCAAACTGCTTTTTCGTCAACTGACTGCCCAATTTTGTCTCTTTGTACTATCTGACGTTTACATATTGCCTCTAATCGTAGTATTTTTAATTTGATAAGGTATATCCAAACGAGAGAGTTTGTAGTTGGTTATGAACAAACTATGTTTGCAGAATAATGATTGGAATGTTTGTATACTTTACTGAATCTGCAATTACATACGATCTTTTCTCCTGTTTTTATGGGTTATCGGATAGAGCCTCTTTATGATAAATGGTTAAGAATGTTTGGACTTCCATTGGCGCCGATTCCTGTTCATATATATAAGTTTTCGTCAATGTATCCTACCAACTGGATACTGGGAATCAAATTATACCTGACTGCAGTCATCCTGCTTATTGCTGCCTGGGAAATTGCACGTATATGGCTTATCTATATCCGCAAGAACTATTCAGAAATTGCCCAAACTTTACCCCGAATTATTTACACTTTCTCCGGCTATATTATTATTGGTTTTCTTGTTCGGTTGGTTGGTTTTGAACTGGTTAAAGAATTAGAAATAGCACCAGTTGCTTTCCTCGGATGTGATACCTCTGAACAATTTCCTGTATGCTATCTGTTTTTTATTTCTGGCATAGCATACAACTGTATTCTTGGTATTATCTATGAGTTTATTTACTACTTTCATCTGTATGGTATTGCTCTTCAGGAAGCCGAAACTCTGCAACGTAGTAATCTACAGACTCAGTTTGACTCACTTAAGAGCCAGATTAATCCTCATTTTTTATTCAACAGTTTAAATTCGTTGTCTTCTTTGATTCGCGAGCAGCCCGAACAAGCAGAAAAGTTTTTGGATGAAATGAGTAATGTCTATCGGTATCTGCTCAGAAATAATGAACAGGAACTGGTTTCTCTGCAAACCGAACTTCAATTTGTAGAATCGTATTTCCATTTGCTCAAAACCCGCTATGGAGAAAGTATTCAGTTAAAGTTAGAGAATCTGAATGGTTATGAACAGTATTTATTGCCACCCTTAACCTTACAGATTTTGCTTGAGAATGCTGTCAAACATAATAGTATACTTAAAGAGCAACCGTTGGTAATTCAGATTTATGTAGAGAAAGGATATTTGGTAGTACAGAATAATGTGCAGAAAAAGAATCTGAAAGTAGCTTCCAACAAAGTAGGATTACACAATATCATTACCAAATACCAGCTCCTTAAGCAGCCGGATGTAAAAATAACAGAGTCAAAGAATATTTTCGAGGTAATGATTCCTTTGATAGAATCGCAGTTTACTACTATACATTCATGAATTCATATAACGACCGAACCTTGAGGCTTATAGGACCTTTGGTGGTTTTCATGATAGGAAGTCTCTTTTTCAGACTGAATATATATTTTGAACATGACCTACCTTTTATAATACGTTTTCAATCGATTGCCATTCTATATGGATACGTATGCTGGAATCTGTCTCGATGGGTGATCCTAACAATACAAAAGAGATATCCTGGTTTTCATCGTACCCGTCAACGGCTAAAGTATATTGCCCTGGCATTTCCGTTATTGGTACATATTGCCTATTTTCTCAGATACTTTACTCATTTGTATATTAATGATCAGCCTATAGGTTGGCCAACACTGGCAGATTATACTTATACAACAGGTATTCAGATATTTTACCATTGTATATATGTGGGTGTTTACGAGGGATTATATGTATTCGATCAATGGAAAATTGTGTATTATGAGAGAGAAAAGCTCCTGAATATACAATGGCAGGAAAGATTTGAGTCCTTAAAGAGCCAGATTAATCCTCATTTTTTATTCAACAGTTTAAATTCGTTGTCTTCTTTGATTCGCGAGCAGCCCGAACAAGCAGAAAAGTTTTTGGATGAAATGAGTAATGTCTATCGGTATCTGCTCAGAAATAATGAACAGGAACTGGTTTCTCTGCAAACCGAACTTCAATTTGTAGAATCGTATTTCCATTTGCTCAAAACCCGCTATGGAGAAAGTATTCAGTTAAAGTTAGAGAATCTGAATGGTTATGAACAGTATTTATTGCCACCCTTAACCTTACAGATTTTGCTTGAGAATGCTGTCAAACATAATAGTATACTTAAAGAGCAACCGTTGGTAATTCAGATTTATGTAGAGAAAGGATATTTGGTAGTACAGAATAATGTGCAGAAAAAGAATCTGAAAGTAGCTTCCAACAAAGTAGGATTACACAATATCATTACTAAATACCAGCTCCTTAAGCAACCGGAACCAGTTATTGAGTCAGATGATGTCTTTTTTATCATCCGGATGCCTTTGATTGGCAATGAGTATATCTATACTAAGATAATAGACATCGCACATCAACATTAACAATTGAAACATAAAATTGTACAGTTTGTCGGTCAAAAATGTGCATTAGCCTACTCTGAATTTTATAGATCAGAAGAATGCTGGTATCTTCAATCTCAGCTGGATAAATACTATGAAGGAAACTCAGTTTACACGAGAGGATAAATGGATTAATCTATTTGTGTCCATTTTTGTTAGCTTGGTTTTGAATTCATTTTTATTGGGAAAACATTACTACAGTGATATAAAAACATTTCTGTTGGCAAGTCTTGTATTACAACTTATCTGGTTCTGTGTTATTAAGATTTTTACAAGAATTGCGCTGGCAATACGGAATCGATTTTTCAACTATGGACAGGCCTTTCAACGTATTCTTATGGAAGCAGGGCTTTTTATTGTATTGACAGTATTAATTCAGCTAGGAGTTGTATGGATTTTTGAGACCATTGGTTTTCTCGAGTATACTTTGTCATGGGAGAGAGTAAAATTGGCACTTGTCTTTGGTGCAGTCTCCAATATTTTAACAACATGTATTTATGAAGGGAAATATATATTTGAACAATGGGAGGAACGTGTAAAAGAAAATGAGAAGCTGAAGAAAACCCAATTACAACAAAGACTGGAATCACTGAAGACACAGGTCAATCCTCATTTTCTGTTTAATTCTCTTACTTCTTTGTCGGCCCTTATTGGTGACAATCCAGAGCAGGCTGAACTGTTTCTCGATCAGATGGCAAAAGTATACAGGTATATGCTACGAAGTAGTACCAATGAGTGGGTACCTCTGTCTGTAGAACTGGATTTTCTGAATTCTTATTTTTACTTATTGCAAAGTAGGTATGGGGAAGGTATAACTTACTCTTTGTTAGTTAGCCCAGACGTAAATACTGCTTTGTTGATGCCGCTGACCTTGCAGAGTGTAATAGATGTCGCATTGAAAAAAAATGTAATTTCCAAAGAACAACCCTTGATGTTCTATGTAGAAACTCATGAGAGAGATCTGATAATCCGTTATAATCTACAACCTAAAAAATGTAAAGTTTTAGATGAAGATCAGGAATTCTCAGCTCTGATTGCTAAATACGAATTGACAGGCAAAGCCTATGTGGCTATAAAAACTACTGAAAATGAATGTGTTGTAACTTTACCTTTAATGGGCGTTAACCATGAAAATATTAATTATTGAAGACGAAGATCTTGCTGTGCGAAAGCTGCAGCGTACTGTACAGGAAATTGATCCGGAAATTGATATTGTCGGAGTAGCAGGTAGTGTGCGTGAATCAGTGACTTGGCTTGATAAGCACCCCGCACCTGACTTAATCCTTATGGATATTGAGCTGGCAGACGGACAAAGTTTCGAAATATTTGAGCAGACGGAAGTGACAAGCCCGGTGATCTTTACTACATCATATGATGAATATGCTATTCAGGCTTTTAAAGTAAACAGTATTGATTATCTGTTAAAACCGATTCAGAAAGCAGATTTGCAGCGTAGTTTGCAGAAGTTTAATCATCTGCAGCATCAATCCTCACCTTCGATGATCAATATTGAAAAGCTGATCAGGGAGTTACAAGTACAGACTCGGGACTATCGTAAACGCTTTCTGGTTAAGCAAGGGCAGCGACTGGTATCATTTGAAGTCAATGATATTGCTTATTTTTTTATGGAAGACCGTTTTTGTTTCTTTCGTACTCGCACTAATCAGAAGTTCCTGGTCGATTATACCATGGATGAATTGGAAACTGAGTTGGATCCCAAATACTTCTTTCGTATTAACCGATCTTTTATTGTTTCACAAACTACTATTGATCAGATTCAAAACTATTTTGGTAATCGGTTGGCATTGACATTAAAGCCTGTCTGTGATAAGGAAGTGCTGGTTAGTAGAGAGAAAGTCTCAGACTTTAAGGAGTGGATGGGAAAATAAGTAAATCATAAAATACATAAAAGATGGGTAGTTTAGAACAATCTAAACTACCCATTTTTTATGTGTCATATTGTTAAGAGTCCCTATAAATCGTGCACAGTTAACAGACAGATTGAAACAATCAAAACATGAAATGTAACGGTTCGGCATAGTGTAAATTGATATAGCCTGTACATGTGTATAATTTTACTGACGAAGCTGATAGATAGTACTTTACTAAGTTAAATATCAGGTTTCTACAAAGTTTTAATACTACACATTTACAACTATGACAACTACTGTAAACACTAAAAACATGAACTGGCTTGCAAAGCCGGAAACAAGCACTGCTGAAATTCCTTCTTTTGTTGGCAAAAAGTGGCAGATTACCTCGCTGGCTTTAGGATCAGAAACAGATTCATTTTCTGATCTATTAAGCAATACTCCCCAAAGTACCCGTAATGAAATCATTGTGTTTCAACCTGATGGCCGTCTGAGAGGAGAATATGGCAAACGTCATGAACAATTGTTCAACTGGGCGTATGATGACCTGTCTAATGTGATTCAATTATTTGGAGACCAGGAGTTTGAAACTGTAACGGGTTTGAAGATTCTTGAGCTGACAGAAGAAACATTACGGGCTGTTACAAAGATTTATGAGAATGGTCTCTCACTGTCTTGTATCATTACTTTAACAGCATTGTGCCAGCTGTAACTTATCTGAATTACCCTTCTTCTTAATACATAACTACAACTATGAAAATTAGAAAAATATTATTTGCAACTATGCCTTTGGATGGGCATTTTAATCCGCTTACTTCTTTAGCTAAACACTTATTACAGCAAGGACATGATGTAAGGTGGTATACAGGCAATACATTTACTGAAAAACTGAAAAAGCTGGAGATTCCACATTATCCATTTAAGAAGGCGTTGGAAGTGAATCAATATAACATGGATACATTATTTCCTGAACGCCATCAATACAAGACTACAATAAGTAAGTTGAAATTTGATATTGATCAGATTTTTATTTTACGTGCTCCTGAATATGCGGAGGATATATTCCAGATATATAAAGATTTTGAATTTGAAGTGCTTGTTTATGATAATGCTTTTCCAGCAGCTCAGATTATACGTGAAAAGCTGCATGTACCATGTGTAAGTATGGGGATTATGCCTCTTTCAGAATCATCTGTTGATTTGCCACCTGCTGGAATGGGGCTTACTCCTTCCTCTGGATTTTGGGGACGAAGAAAACAAGACTTTCTTCGTTTCCTGGCAACAAATGTATTATTTAAACATAGTACACAGCAATACAATAAAGTACTTGAGCAATTTCAAATTTCACCGGCCAAAGGATTGATATTTGATATTATTGTAAAGCAAGCAGATTTGTTTTTGCAAAGTGGTGTTCCTGGATTTGAATACAAACGCAGTGATCTGAGTTCTCATATAAAATTTGTGGGCCCTTTATTACCATTTAAAGCTGTAGGTAGCTCGGCAGAGTTTAAATACAGAGAGTTATTAAAACAATATAAGAAGGTGATCCTGGCAACTCAGGGTACTGTAGAACGTGACACAGAAAAGCTTTTGGTTCCTACTCTTGAAGCATTCAAAGGTACAGAATACTTACTGATTGTTACAACAGGCGGTTCTAAAACCCAGGAATTGAGAAAGCGATATCCACAGGAAAATATTGTGATTGAGGATTTTATAGACTTTACTATAGTCATGCCTATTGCAGATGTGTATGTTTCCAATGGAGGATATGGTGGTGTGTTACTGAGTCTGCAAAACCGACTGCCTATGGTGGTAGCGGGTATACATGAAGGTAAAAATGAAATCAACGCCAGAATTGGATACTTTAAACTAGGTATAAACTTAAAGACAGAAACTCCTACACCTCAACAAATTCGGAACAGTGTTGACAAGGTTTTATCTGATAATACATATCAGAAAAATGTGAATCAACTGGGTGAAGAGTTTGAAAGATATGACACCAATGTCACTTGTGAACGCTACATTCTGAATCTGATTACACAGCATAAGAACAGAATCATTGCCAGTCAGGCTTTAGAATCTATGCTATCTGCTTAAGATCCTATCCATTTACATAACTACTTCTTTAAGGTCTTGCTTGGCAATTGACTAAGGCAAGACTTTGTCTACACTTAATAATAAAAATTACACACACTATACTATGAAAAAGATAACATTATTAGCATACAGCCTGATTGTGGCTGTTATCCTGAGTCTGCCTGCCTGTAAAGGAAGTGGTGATGAACCAAAAGATTATAATGCTATGATCTCTAAATCACCCTGGAAAATTATTTCTGCCACATTAGATGGAAAGGATGAGTTTTCAGATTTGAATGAGTGTTATAAGGATGACCTTTTTCGATATCAGTCAGGAGGCTCTTACTCTTTAGAAGAGGGAACTACGAAATGTAATACAAATGATCCTCAGATTTTTAGTGAGGGAACATGGTCGTATGATCCAGATACTAAACTGCTGACTATGAACCAGACAAGTGGAAGTGGACAAGATGGTACTTTTCTGGTAAAAGAATTAAGCTCCACAAAAATGGTACTGGAAGCCCCCATTACTTTTAATGGTGTGAAAAAAACGCTTGTACAGCAACTTGTTCCGGTGCCTTAACGATTTATAGCTTATCATATCATAGAAAATACTCAATCTGGCCTGATAAAATGTTGGCTGAAAAAGTCTCAGATCGCTACAAGAACCTCTCTGATGGTATTTTCGCAAACGTTAAAGTTTTCAAACTACTACACTCATGAAAAAAGTATTAAGAATTTTTGCCATTATTGTAATTGTGTTAGGTGTCTGTATAACGGGATTACTGACCTATGTAAAGGTAGGCTTGCCAAATGTAGGTGCTGCCCCGGAAATAAAAATAAAACCTACTCCTGAACTGGCTGCTCGTGGTGAATATCTTGCCAACCATGTCAATGTATGTATGGACTGCCATAGTACCCGTGACTGGACCCGATTCTCTGGTCCGGTGGTGCCTGGAACCATGGGAAAAGGTGGTGAACGGTTTGGGGAAGAGCTGGGGTTGCCTGGTGTGTACTATGCACGCAACATAACACCTGCTGGCTTGGGAGAATGGACAGATGGAGAGATCTTTCGGGCAATCTCAGCAGGGGTAAGTCGTGAGGGAAAACCTTTATTTCCTTTAATGCCTCATCCCTATTATGGTAAAATGGACTCAACAGATATTGTGGCACTTGTAGCTTATCTGCGGACAATCAAACCTATCAAAAATCAAGTACCTGAATCAGAGCCATCTTTTCCTATGAATTTTATTATACATACTATTCCTCAGAAGCCGACCTTTCAGAAACGCCCGGATACTTCTGATGTGGTAGCTTATGGGGCTTATCTGGTTAATGCAGGTACCTGCGAACACTGCCATTCCCAGAAAACAAAAGAAGGAAAGCTAATACCCGGAATGGAATTTGCCGGTGGTGTGGAATTTGGTCTGCCAACAGGAGTGTTACGTTCTGCAAATCTGACACCTGATAATGAAACTGGCTTGGGGCTATGGAGTAGAGAAGCTTTTATCCAACGGTTTAAAGCGCATGATCCTGCTACTGGTTATCAGGCTCAAACCGTTAAATCGGCGGAACAGCAAACGATTATGCCGTGGACTATGTATAGTGGTATGAGTGAACATGATCTGGGTGCAATCTATTCCTATTTGAAAACACTCAAACCTGTCAAAAATCCAACTGTTCGATTCTCTCCTGCAAAGAGTGAAATAGCTCAGAAGTAGATTGTTATTCATGACCTGCTATATCCTCATTGAAAATAAGCAGCCAGTGAAACGTAAGAGAAGTGGCTATCTGATTAAAACCACTTCTCTCTATTTTACAACTATATTTGTCTATTGAGAATTTGTTGGCTGATCAACCTTTTGAGTATCACGGGTATTCTTTTGTACAGCAATAGCTGCAAACAGGCTAAGAAGGAATGAAATGCCATAAAATCCTTTCTCACTGAGTGTAAGGGTGGCATTCCACAAACCTACAGTTAGTAACAATATAGCCAACAGGGTAGAAAACCAGCTTAGGCCATAATAAATAGCTGTGACTGGTATGCCTTCTAACCGATCCCGTACACTTTTTTGTACAGACACTGCTGAGAACAATCCATACATAAGCACTGTGAAATAATATCCCTTTTCATTTAGAGCCATCTGGGCATTCCATAATCCGACATTGTAAGCTACAACACCTGCAATAAGAGCTACCCATGATGCAGCAACAAAAGCAAATGAAGTTTGTTGCTGTACTGGTTGATTTTGATTCACTTTGTTTTGAGTTAGATTATCCCTACTCGTTGGCTTTTCGGCTTCGCCCCATACTCTTTTACTGGATTTTCTGGTTACTCCTTTATATTGATGATCGAAAGTAGAGAAAAATAAACAATAAAAGTCTAAAATGTATGTAAATTACATATATGTTTAATTGTTTTTGGTAACACTATGACTCTCAGTTGGATTGTGACTTGTTGGGTAGTGTTGCTGTTGTTATATATGTTACTATTTGTTGCTTTATACTAAAGTTCGATTGTCTTGCTGGTATATTTATTGTCCTCACTACAATGCTATGGATATAACGATTCAAAAACTATTCGATGATTCTCATCATGAGACTGGAGTAATTATTACTGCTGCTGTGAATGCAGCTTTAACCCTGCAATCCAAAGAAGAGATAGAGCAGTATCTGAAAGATTATGCATCATCTCTGTATGCACGGTCAATGACTTTTTATAGTGAGATTAATGGCGAGATTGCCTCACTGGCTTGTATCTGGAATCAATCAGCATTGCCTAGAACATCTACTTTTTTGCCTTTGAAGTAGACGTTATTGATATAAAGTAGTATCTGAATTATTTGACGAATGGTGCAGATACTACTTTATAAGCTCATTCAGTTGTTAAACTTTCTGCAGAATTGGTACTGGCAGCTATGATTGCCAGATGTCCAGTCGTTAGTAATGTAAGTACCAGTACTACTTCACTTGCTATAACTAACTAAAATCCATCATTCATGTTAGCTTTATAGGTAAAGGTGTGTGACTATTGCTGCATACCAATAAAATGGGAATAGGTAACAATATGTACCATTTTATATCGCTGAGACGAAATAATTATACTTTCTAGTACTCAGGTTCACTATAGGCAGCAGTGAAAAACTGGTCTACATATTGCTGGTTTCCAGGAAAATTATATACTTCCGTGATTTTTTCACCCTCTATTTTCCAAAGTAGACATGACATTCCTTTAAAGTTAATACCATCTGACCGATTACTCCAGTTATGATGACAATCAATTACAAACTGGTCATTGACTCCCAATACAATAGGTTCTGCCTGAAAAGCTGATTCGGAAAGTTGAGCAAAGTAGTGTAAAACTTCTTCTATTCCATTTTTGGTGCCACTTAATGGATGTTTACCAGGAATAACCCAACGAATATCTTTTGAAAGAATCTGTGCAATAGCATTTTGATCCCCCTGAGCATACGCTTGGAAAAATTGGTTGATCAGTGCAATATTAGGATGTACAACTGTCATATAATGAGTGAATTAAAATAATGCAATAAGTTTTGAAATAGTACTTTTACAATACAGTTAAAAACACTAGTTTTGATACTACAAAAGTACCTTCACCTGTTTTGTCTGGCTTATTCGCAAAAGACAAAGATTTATTCATATCCGCCATGTCTTTACAATCTATATCCTGTAGTACTATAAGTGCTACTGTTTCAAAGCCTGCTTTTGTATACCATGAACTTTTGGGGAGATTTCACTCTGATTGGCATCTTCATGACAGAGGGCAGTTAGTGTATGCAGAAAATGGATTTATTCATTTACGTATTGCCGAAAAACAGTTTTTACTACCAGGCTGGCATGCAGTCTGGATCCCGTCCAATACCCTGCATGAAATGTGGTCTCATAGTCCGGATCTCATACTGCATAGTATTGCCTTCCCGCCAGAAATATTAAATCTACCTGTTTTTGAAAAAATGTCTGTTTTTCCTGTTTCTCCATTGTTACGAGAAATGATTCGGTATTCGGAAAAATGGCATTTTCTAAATGACGAGACTAACCAGGAAAGAACCTTCCTGCAAAGTATCGCAGATATTTTATCAGGAGAGATGAATCATTCTCATCAAACGTATCTTCCTGCTACAAAACATGAAGGACTGGCGAAGATACTTCTATATATACAACATAACCTGGAAGAGAAAATTAATATTTCATTTTTAGCTCAGCATTTTGGTTACTCAGAGCGCAGCCTGACCCGATTATTTTCTACTCACCTGGGAATGCCTTTCTCAGGATACTGCAAAGTAGCACGAATGTTAAAAGCATTGGAGTTCATTGAAAACGGAGAGGACAATGTATCACAGGTAGCACTTCAGGTAGGATATGAGAGTCTGGCTACTTTTAGTAATACATTTCTGGAAGTATGTGGTCAACGCCCAGCACACTTGATTCAGGATAAAAAACTCAAAACAATTTCCAGAATGTAAGTAGTCAAAAAATATAGGGCATTTAAAAAGCTGAGTATTAATTAAAATAGGCTGAATGTAATAAATAATTTACTGTAAAAGAATTGTCTACTGTCTCCTCTAAGTGGGCATAGAAATTTAGGGATTAGGAATGATTAACTAATCCTATTTTTTTATGCAAACCGATACAAGCTCCGTTGCTGAATCTGAAGCTTTTACAATTACTCATAATAAGCAATTTTTTTCAACTCCTCATAGCTGGTTAGGCAAACCCTATCCGTTAGGAGCCACCTATGATGGCAAAGGTGTTAACTTTGCGTTGTTTAGTGAACATGCAGAAGCTGTTGAGTTGTGTTTGTTTGATATAAACAATCCGTCAAAAGAAACTGCACGTATCCGTATCACTGAACAGACAGATTATGTATGGCATATTTATCTGCCTCACATTACCCCAGGACAATTATATGGATACCGGGTATATGGTCCGTTTGATCCTGAAAATGGTTTGTTGTTTAATCCTTCCAAACTTTTATTGGACCCTTATGCCAAGGCTATATGGGGGGATATCAACTGGGACCCTTCCATGTTTGGATACAATATATTGTCTGATAAAGAGGATCGGTATAACGAGACAAATAATGAGGATAATGCTGAACATACTATGAAATCAGTAGTCATTGATTCTGCATTTGATTGGGAGGACGATGAGAAACCTGCTATTCCTATGCAGGAAACAATTATATACGAATTGCATGTAAAAGGTTTTACTGTACAACATCCCTCTATCTCTGAAAAAATCAAAGGCTCTTATGCTGGGGTAGCTGCGCCTGAATCGATTGAATACCTGAAAAAACTGGGAATCACAACAGTAGAATTGATGCCTGTACATCAGTTTGTTCAGGATAGTCACTTACAGGAGAAAGGTTTACGTAACTATTGGGGATATAATACCATAGGCTTTTTTGCTCCTCATCGGGAATATGCTTCTTCTACTGAGCCGTATGGTCAGGTAACAGAATTCAAGCAGATGATTAAGGATCTGCATAAAGCCGGGATTGAGGTGATACTGGATGTAGTATACAATCATACGGCAGAAGGAAACCATTTCGGTCCCATATTATCTTTCAAAGGTATTGACAACCAGGCGTATTACCGGTTGGTCGAGGATAACCCCTTATACTATAATGATTTCACAGGCACTGGAAATACACTAAATATGCTGCATCCGCGTAGCTTACAACTGGTGATGGATAGCCTTCGGTATTGGGTTACAGAGATGCATGTGGATGGTTTCCGGTTTGATCTGGCTCCGGCTCTGGCGAGAGGTTTATATGAAGTAGGTAAGCTTTCCAATTTCCTGGATACAATCCACCAGGACCCAATCATTTCACAGGTAAAACTGATTGCAGAGCCATGGGATATTGGTGAAGGAGGCTATCAGGTAGGTAACTTCCCTGTGCAATGGGCTGAATGGAATGGTAAATACCGGGATTGTGTACGCAAGTTCTGGAAAGGTGACGAAAGTCAGATTGCTGAAATGGCCTATCGTTTGAGTGGAAGCAGTGATTTGTATCAGACCAATGGTCGGTTACCAAGTGCTAGTGTTAATTTTATTGTAGCACATGACGGATTTACACTACATGACCTAGTAAGCTATAACGAAAAACACAATGACGCGAATGGAGAAGAAAACCGGGATGGCCATAATGAAAACGAAAGCTGGAACTGTGGTGCAGAAGGACCAACAGATGATAAAGAGATAATCGCACTTCGTGAAAAACAGAAGCGTAACTTTTTATCTACGTTACTGCTTAGTCAGGGTGTGCCCATGATCTGTAGTGGTGATGAATATGGACGTACACAGAATGGAAACAATAATGCGTATTGTCAGGATAATGAAATTAGCTGGTTTAACTGGAACTGGACGGATGATCAAAAGAAACAGTTTGAGTTCGTTCAGGAACTGATTCGTATCCGGAAAGAAAATCCGATGCTTCATCGCCGCAAGTTTTTTACAGGGCGTCCTATCCATGGTAGTCACATAGCAGATATTCGCTGGCTTACTCCAAATGGCGAGGATATGACAGAAGAAGAGTGGCATAATGGATTGACTAAGTGCACTGGAATGTTGTTAAATGGTCAGGTAATGGATGAATATGACGAAAAAGGTCAACATGTAAAGGGAGACATTTTGCTGTTGTTATTTAATAGTCATCATGAAACAGTTCCCTTTGTATTACCTGGCAAAAAGAATGAACCTGCCTGGCATTTGTGGATTGACACGGAAACGGGTGGTGTTACACCTTCCAAACAAGTAGCCTGTGGTACTGTAGTGCAACTTGCAGCCCGATCATTTATGCTATTCTGTCAGCCCGCCTAAGCGATAGGAAAGTCCTCACCGATTTTACATAAATACAAGCAATTCGAGTTTCTGAATGCCTATCCTGCGAACAGGATAGCATTCTTTTTTATTTAGTGTTGATCAAGAAAAACAAATATAAGTCATGCGTAAGCCTATAGGCGCATTCTGGAATAACGGAAAAAGTTCTTTTACGGTATGGGCTCCTTTAGTAAGTAAAGTTGAGCTTGAGATAACTTCTTCCAATCAGGAAATTGGAAAACGGATTTTGCCTATGAAGTCTGAGGACTTTGGTTATTGGACACTTGAAGTAGAGGATGTAACTATAGGAGACCGATATGGATATAAATTAGACGATAGCCAGGCTTATCCTGATCCTGCGTCTCGTTCACAGCCAGGTGGCGTTCAGGAATTGTCAGAGGTTATTGCCAGTCAATCTTTTGAGTGGAATGACCAGCAATGGAAAGGAAGACCTCTCAGTGAAATGATTATTTATGAACTTCATGTAGGGACTTTTACAACTGAAGGGACATTTGATGCTATTATTGAGAAGCTTGATTATTTGTTAGAGTTAGGTGTCAATACAATTGAGCTGATGCCTGTTGCACAATTTTCTGGCAATCGTAACTGGGGATATGATGGTGTTTTTCCATTTGCTGCTCAAAATTCGTATGGTGGACCTGAGGGGTTAAAGAGGTTAGTGGATGCCTGTCACCAGAAAGGGATAGCTGTATTTTTGGATGTGGTTTATAATCACATCGGGCCCGAAGGCAGTTGTATGCATCATTATGGTCCTTATTTCAGCACCAAGTATACTCCTGTGTGGGGGCATCCTTTCAATTTTGATGAACCATACTCCGATGAAGTTCGCAATTATTTCATCGAAAATGCCTTAATGTGGTTTGATGAATGTCATATTGATGCACTTCGTTTGGATGCTACTGATCATATTCTTGATTTTGGCTCAAAGCATTTTCTGATGGAGTTGTCTGAAGAAGTGAAAGCTTTAAAGGAGCGCAATAGAAAACAGTATGTACTAGTGGCAGAACGGGATCTGAATGATGTAACGGTGCTACGTTCGTTTGACCAGTGTGGATATGAATTTGATGGCCAATGGCTGGATAATTTCCATCATGCACTACGTACTCTGGCTACAAACGACCGTGGACACTACTACGCTGATTTTGGAGAGATTACTCATTTACAAAAGGCGTTTGAACAAACATATGTCTACAATGGTACGTATTCGAATTATCGGAAGCGGACTCATGGGGTATCTGCACAAGCATATGACTATAGCCGTTTTGTGGTCTTCTCTCAGAACCATGATCAGGTAGGAAATCGATTGCTAAGTGATAGACTTTCCACACAGGTCTCCTTCGATATGTTGAAAGTTGTTGCCGGAACGTATTTGTTATCACCGTATGTCCCACTTTTATTTATGGGTGAAGAATACGCGGAAACTAATCCTTTTTATTATTTCATCAGCCATTATGATCTGGAATTGATACAGGCAGTTAGAGAAGGTAGAAAGAAGGAGTTTATGGGATTTCAGAAAGAAGGAATGGAATATCTGGACCCACAAAGTGAGGATACCTTTTTGCAGTCTAAGCTTTCCTGGAAATATCAGGAAGGAGAACATCTGGAGATGTGGAACTATTATCGAAAACTAATTCAGATACGTAAAAGTCATCCTGTATTCCGCAACTTTAATCGGGAGAATGTAAAGAGCTGGATTGATAAGGATGCTGTACTACTTTGGTCTCAAGATCCTATTACACCTGAAGACTGTGTACTCTTATGTATAGCTAATTTTGGAAAGTCTATCAATGAAATTGCATTACCTGAAGGAACCTGGGAGCTAGTGCTGGATTCACAACTCTTTGGCCGAGAAGATACCGATGGAATTTCTTTGACAGACCCTGTCACAGTTTCATTACCTGCAGAAAGCTTTTTAGTCTATCAATGTGATCTTTCCAATCGAAAAAAGATAGCTATGTAATCTGCCTTTTAGTAAAACATCTATTCTGCAAAAAAACTGAAATTTTTTACTGTGTATGAACATACCTGTTTCAACTTATCGTGTACAGTTGCATCGTGAATTTACGCTCCGACACCTGAAAGAAATACTACCTTATCTTCATCAATTGGGAATTACTACTGTCTATGCTTCTCCTTTTTTTGAAGCAGTGCCAGGTAGTACACATGGATATGATGTACTGAATCCTCATCGCATTAATCCGGAATTAGGTACAGAAGAAGACCTGATTGAAATAAGTGAGTGGTTGCATGAACATCGGATGACATGGCTCCAGGATATAGTGCCTAACCATATGTCTTCTCAAACCAGTAATGTTTGGTTGTATGATGTACTGGAGAAAGGGCCTTTTTCGCCTTACTATACCTTTTTTGATATCAACTGGCACCATCCTAAATATCCCGGACAACTTATGGTGCCCTTATTATCTAAACCTCTGGAAGAATTAGTAGTAGAAGGAGAACTTACACTTACATATGATGCAAAGGGACTACATTTTCAGTATTATGAACATAGTTTTCCTATTGATTTTCGGCAGTATGTGTCTGTATTGAGTCAAATAAACGAAATTCAATCTGCTGTGGTTGTACCTGATTATTTTATACAATCTGCACAAGAATTTGCTGCTATTCAACCTGATCAGAAGCTGGATCTCACTAGTTGGGAGCAGTTTAAAGCAGAGCTTGATTCTTTTTTTCAGAAGGATACAAACTTAAAAGTGCTAAGAGAGTATTCCGGACATACTACTAAAACGCTGGATTTATTAAAAACTCAGAATTTTTGCCTTGCTGCCTGGCAAGAAGCTGATAAGAGTATGAATTACAGACGTTTTTTTACCGTTAATGAACTAATCTGTCTGCGTATGGAAAATGAGCAAACCTTTGCTCATTATCATAAGTATATAAAATCCTTAATAGATAAGGATATTATTCAAGCATTGCGGATAGACCATATAGATGGTTTGTATGCACCCAAAGCCTATCTGGATTGCTTGCACGAGCTGGTAGGTGAGGATACCTATGTTGTTGTAGAAAAGATTCTGGCCCCTAATGAATACATTCCCTCTGATTGGAAAGTACAAGGAACAACAGGATATGATTTTTTGTCGTTAGTGAACCGCCTTCTGGTAAGTGATAAATCTATTGAGGCACTCTCTGAATTTTATTCTCAAGTGCATGTGCTGGCCTACGATTTTGAAGAAGCTGTATACAGAAAAAAGCTGTTTATGCTGATTCATCACATGGGAGGGGAATTGGACAATCTGACAGAACAACTGGTACAGCTATTTCCTGAGTATTCTATTACAGATGAAATGCGTAGTAACTATCGCCAGGTGTTAGCTTACTGGATGGTCTCTTTCTCTGTGTATCGATTATATCTGGATGAGAAAACTTTGTCTGAAGACAATGCCAAACAACTCAAATTGGTTTTTGAACAGGCTAAGGCAAAAGCAAAAGCTCCTGCACTGGATACTATATTTGAAGAACTACGTCCGATCCTGGCGCCAGAACCTATTGAAGCAACCTCAAAAGAATTACGTTTTTTAATGCGTACACAACAGTTTACAGGGCCATTGATGGCTAAAGGGGTAGAGGATACGACGTTTTATATGTACAATTTATTGATTTCCCGTAATGAAGTAGGTGATACTCCCCATATAGAAGAGAACGTAAACACCTACCAATTCCATCAGGAGATGCAGAAGCGTCCCCTTACTACATTAAATGCCACCGCAACTCATGATACCAAACGAGGTGAAGATGTGCGGTTACGTATCAATGTGTTGAGTGAAATAGTGGAAGAGTGGAAAGCAAAGGTGTTGGAATGGCAGAAAATTGCAGAAGGATTTCGATTTTCAGAAGGAGGACTTGTAATACCTGATCCTAATGATGAATATTTTTTGTATCAAACACTAGTAGGAACCTATCCTGTGCATATAGATCCGGAGAACGAAAATTATCACAGTCGTCTAAAGGAGTATATTACCAAAGTAATGAAGGAAGCCAAAGTGCATACCAATTGGTCTGCACCAGATACAGTGTACGAAGGTAAAGCAATTGAGTTTGTAGATAACCTGCTGAGTAATCAGGCATTTATGCATTCTTTTGTTCCGTTTGTGCAAAGAGTGGCAAACTATGGTGCTGTCTATTCGCTTACACAAACACTGATTCGGCTTACGGCGCCAGGCGTTCCGGATACCTATCAGGGAACAGAATTATGGGACTTTAGTATGGTTGATCCCGATAACAGACGACCTGTAAACTATCAGACCAGAAAGCAGGTGCTGAAAAATATAGTAACAGAGATGGACAATCCAATTTATCTTCAGGAAAAGCTTAAAAATGTACTGGATCCTTCGCTTAAATTATTTGTATTGCATAAACTATTATTGTTAAGACGACAATATCCTGAGTTGTTTTTACAGGGTGTATACAAACCTATATTGACAGCTGGAAAACATGCCCGTAAAGTAACTGCTTTTATTCGGGAATGGAAGTCCCAGATAGTATTGGTAGTATTTCCATTAGAGGTTGTCAGTTTATGTGAATCCGGATGTTTGCCTGTTGGAACTGACGTGTGGGAAGATACCTATCTGGGCTGGCCTGAAGAAAGTGATACAATCGAATATGTAAATATTTTTACACATCAATCTATTCACTTGTCTTCCCGACAGCCAATAGGAGAGTTATTGTCAGTGTTTCCAATTGGATGTTGGATCAAAAAATAACAAGATTTAAAGAGACGGACAATGCTATCTAAAGAAGATATTAACTTCTTTAGATAGCATTGTTTGTATTTTCTCTATTTTAATTAATAAGCTGCTTTATATAAGTGACTTACCCCCTTATGACAATCCTTAATCGATTTTGGACTCTTGTGTCATTAAAAAACTCTCTATCTGATTTCATCATAGTCACAAGGCTTTAGCGCTTCGTTTTTATCACTATTTTTGGTTTTATCAGCCTGATTTTTTTACTTTGCCAGCAACCACCTCCTAAAAGCCAAGTTATGTTTCAACATAATCAGCTTTAATTTAGCCCAATAAATTCTTCATTTTTCCATTCTGTACACTTGGAATGTCCATATTCTGTGTGCTGTAATCAGACTTAACTCACCAGTTTAGAATGAAAATCTCCCAGAAGATCTATATCGGTTTTGGGTTTGTGATCTTTTTTGCCATTGTAGATCTGATCGTAAATTATCAGTTATCCAATAAAGTAATTCGTAACATGGAATTTCTTTCCCGTTCCGAAACCATTTTGCGTAACTCCAATAGACTGCACAAAAGCATCATTCAGATGCAGAGTGGTTTGCGAGGATATCTTCTTGCCGAGAAAGAGACTTTTTTGGATTCCTATTATGCAGGACTAAAAGAAATACCTCCTATACTCCGGGAAGAAAGGGAGATTGTAAAAGGTAATGCAGAACAATTGCGTTGTCTGGATTCAATTGCCATGTTACATACCGAATGGATAGAATATGCCAATGCACTTATTAAAGCCAAACAGGAAAGTCTGGAAACTATAAAAGGCAAAGAAGTCTATATGGATCTTTTTGAAAAAAAGCAACGACGGGGAGTTGGGCAACAATTAAATGACATTATAACGTTAAAGTTTAAAGAGTTTGATCAATATGAATATTACGTACGTAACAGGAGGCAGCAGAGGCTTCGTGATTCTATCCGATACACAAACTTTGTTTCTGCTTCGTTAGCTATAGGGTATATTACCATTGCCATTATTACAGGTTTCCTTGTTGTCAAAACGATTACACGGCGGATTTATAGTATGGTAAGTCTGGCTGAGAAAATATCACAGGGGACATTTTCTGTTATCAAGGATCAGGAAAATGACGAACTGACTCAATTATCTCTGTCCTTGAATGTCATGTCTCAGAAACTTCAGCATTCTTTCTCTGTCCTTACAAAAAGAAACCAGGAACTTGATCAGTTTGCTTATGTGGTTTCACATGACTTAAAAGCTCCTTTAAGAGGGATGTACAATATTCTTCAGTGGATAGAAGAAGATTTGGAATCTGAACTATCTGACCAACTGAAGAAATATCACACAAAGATGCGTGGACGGATTATAAGACTGGAAAGTCTGATCAATGGATTGTTGCAATATGCACGTATTGGTCGTAAAACAGAGTCTGTTGAGATTGTACATGTAGGCCAGATAGTACAAGATATTGTAGAGTTACTGGTACCTGCCGGTTGTAAGGTAAATCTGCCATCTGCCATGCCTGTGTTACAGACCAAACGCCTTTACCTGGAACAAGTATTCTCAAATCTGATAAGTAATGCCGTAAAATATAGTAAGAAAGAAGATTGTATTATTACCATAGATTGTATTGACGTGGGGGAATATTATCAGTTTTCAGTTAAAGATAATGGGATTGGGATTGCACCCGAATACCATCAAAAGATATTTACGATTTTTCAAACCCTGCGGGAGAAAAACGAAGCAGAAAGTACTGGCATCGGTCTGTCTATTGTCAAAAAAATTGTTGGCGAACAGGAAGGAGAAATATGGCTGACCTCCCAATTAGGGGAAGGCTCTGTTTTTACGTTCACATGGCCAAAGTTTACCAGTTTAAATAATAATTAATATGCAAGTAAAATCTATCTTACTGATTGAGGACGATGAACTGGATGTAATTAGTTTCCAACGTTCTTTAAATAGCCTCAATATGGAGCATCAGCTATATACTGCTTATAATGGTATTGAAGCATTGGCTATGCTCAGAGGGGATGGCATGCCTAAAATAGATCCTCTTCCAGATGTAATTGTGTTGGATATAAACATGCCACGAATGAATGGGATCGAATTTCTCAGAATATTGAGAAGTGATCCGGATCCGGAACTGTCTTCTATCAGAGTATTTATTATGACTACATCATATGAAGATTATGATCGGCAGATGACGGAGATGCTGGGAGTATCGGGATACCTGATTAAGCCATTGAATTTTAATGATAATACGAAACGGGTGTCTTCACTGGATAATTTTATGCAGTTTCATATTCTGAAAATAGTGGGACAATAAATACTATATATCTTGTCATACAGGGTGTTTGTTAGTTCCTAGCTGAAAAAATGTGCCTTTAAAACGGAAAAATAACAGGAAGAACACTATTTTTGAATGTCTGTTTTTTCAAACATCACTATGGCAGAAGTTTTTAAATCAAATAAAGTATTCTTTATCCTGTATGGAATATTTCTGATTGCAGCAGGAATCTGGCAGGTGCTATGGTCACCTACCCAGATATTTCTAGTTATTAATGGAGCTAATCACCCATTCTCCGATACCTTTTTTCAATATTTCACTAACGTAGGAGACGGAGCCTTCTTCGCTGCTGTAATTATTCTGTTTTTGTTTATCAGGTATCGGTATGTGTTAATTGGTTTGGGTAGCTTTGCTCTGAGTTCACTAGTGGCGCAAGGATTAAAACGCCTTATATTTGCAGATGTTTTACGTCCTAAAGCTGTATTCGAAGGGTCTTCCTATGCAGTGCATTGGGTGGCAGGGTTAGAGATTCATTCCAATAATAGTTTTCCTTCCGGACATGCCACTACTGCTTTTGCAGTCTTTTCTTTGCTGAGTATTATTCTCAAGAACCAGTTGTCAGGTTTTCTATTTTTTACGCTGGCTTTTCTGGCTGCTTATTCTCGTGTATACCTGGGGCAGCATTTCTTTGCAGATATTTATGCTGGATCTTTGATTGGTGTAAGTAGCACTGTTTTTATGTATCTGGTTATAGAACGGTTACTTGAACGAAATCCCAAAAACTGGTATCAACAGAATATTTTGCGTCTTTAAGTGTTATGACCTCTGATCCGCAATAGGTCAAAATAGTTTGGATGCTCATTAATCTGACAAATTACATTACTTTTGTGTGTGTCTTACTAAACAAACTATACTAATCCGTGAATACTCCCGTAACTGCTCAAAAATCTATATTTAACTATGAACGCTGGAAAACTTCTTTGCCTGAAGACCAGCGTCGCTATCAGCAGGCATCCCCTTATCCCCATATCTTTTTAGACAACTTTCTGGAAGAATGGGCTGCTGACGAAGCATTATCCGAATTTCCTGCTGTGAAAGATGCAGGTTGGATACATTATGTCCATGTAAATGAGAAAAAACATGGATTGAACAAAATGGACATGCTTCCTCCATTTGTTCGTTCTGTTATTCAAGAGCTCAACTCTCCTCAGTTTGTTGAATATATAAGCAAACTGACAGGCATTCCTAACCTATTGCCTGATGACATGTTGGAAGGAGGAGGATTGCATCAATCCGGACGGAATGGCTTCCTGAACGTACATGCTGACTTTACAGTGCATCCACATAAGCGTAACTGGCGCAGACGTGTCAATGTACTGGTATACCTTAACAAAGACTGGAAACCAGAATACAGGGGAGATCTGGAATTATGGGATCGTCAGATGAAAGGAGTAGTTCAAAAGATTTCACCTATTTTTAATCGTTGTGTTGTCTTTAATACAGATGAAGACTCTTATCATGGTCTGCCTGATCCGATCTTATGTCCGGAAGATATGACCCGCAAATCTATTGCATTGTATTATTTTACAGAAGAGTCTGTAACACCAAAGTTACGTTCTACCAACTATCAGGCTCGTCCACAGGATGGCGCTAAATCCATTCTGATCTGGCTGGATAAAAAGCTGGTTGCTACATATACAACGGTAAAGCGTACATTTGGAATTGATGACGCCTTTGTGAGCAAAGTATTAAACTTCTTTAGTGGAAAGAAAAAATAAATGAGTGCTAATTAGGGTGTTATGGAAGGGTGAATATACCTTTTTTAACACCCTAATTATTTTAACTGCTAACCTCTTACATCACTTGAATAAACAACTTTTGTATTCAGTCCTGATCGCGCTGGTGGCAGGATTGTTCTTTCTTCCATTCTTGGGTGGAGTCCGTCTGTTTGACTGGGATGAGATCAACTTTGCCGAAATATCCCGTGAGATGATTGTATTAAATGATTATTTACGGGTACACGTAGATTTTTTACCATTCTGGGAAAAACCTCCTTTTTTCTTCTGGTTACAATCGGCTGCCATGCACCTTTTTGGTATCGGAGAGTATGCAGCCCGGTTTCCCAATGCTATCTGTGGTATGATAACGCTGGTATTATTATTCAGAATTGGAGCAAAGCTATACGATGTGCGGTTTGGTCTATTATGGGCAGGAGCATATATTGGGTCAGTATTGCCGCACCTCTATTTCAAATCAGGTATTATAGACCCCTGGTTCAATCTGTTTATATTTCTGGGTTTATTGGGTATTATTCTTTTTTACTGGAAAAAAGATCAGTTTGTTGGTATTCTACTATTCCGGAATAAATACAGCTATCTGTTATTCGGAGGTTTTTTGCTTGGAGTAGGAGTCATTACCAAAGGCCCTGTTGCGTACCTGATTGTTTGCCTTACCTTATTTGTGTACTGGCTTATTAACCGATTTTACTTTTTCATTAACGCCTGGCATTTCTTGTTGTTTAGTTTCATGACCTGTGTCATGACTCTGGCATGGTATGGGTTAGAGACATGGCAACATGGCCCCTGGTTCATTAATGAATTCATGAAATATAATTACCGTCTTTTCAGTACCCCTGACGCCGGACATGCAGGATTCCCTGGTTACCATTTTGCTGTATTACTGGTAGGATGTTTCCCCGCTTCTATCTTTGCGCTTAGAGCTTTCCGTAATACTCCTCAGCAATTTAACTATCAGCGTGATTTTAAACGTTGGATGATCATTCTATTCTGGGTAGTACTGATTCTATTTACAATAGTGAAATCCAAGATCGTGCACTATTCATCCATGTGCTACTTTCCGATGACCTACCTGACTGCACTAACCATTTATCAGATGTGGGAAGGTAAAATTCGTTTCAATGGATGGATGCGTTTTGGACTAATTGCAGTGGGGTCGTTATATTGTATTGCAACTATTGCCCTGCCATTTTTAGGACGACGTATTGATTTAGTAAGACCTTTTGTCGAAAAAGATCCTTTTGCCTTAGCTAACCTGGATGCCAATATCAATTGGTCATTGTGGTGCATCATTCCTGGCATAATACTTCTTATTGCTATTGTAACAGGTATTCGTTTTCTGAATCGGAACCAGCCTGAAGAAACTATGAAAGGGGCTATTGCCTTCTTTGCTGGTACAGCAGTATTCGTATTGGCAACTCTTATAGCATATATTGGTCGTATCGAAGGGATCTCTCAGGATGCTGCTATGCGCTTTTATGAAGCACAACAGGGAAAAGATGCGTATGTCGTAACACATAAATTCCGGAGTTATGGCCGATATTTTTATCCTAGAGAACCAAACCATGCCAATCCCAAACGTCATGATATGGATTGGTTATATTATGGGGATATCGATAAAGATGTTTATGTAGTAGCCAAAATCACTTCCGAAGCAGAAACAGATACAATACATACATTGAAGAAAATAGGAGAGGAAAACGGATTTCTGTTTTATAAACGCGAAAAGAAGAAGTAAAATATCCTGTCATAAATATCATCCTGAAAGCCTTCCTATAGTAGGAAGGCTTTTTGTTTTTAGAAGTATGTGTTGTACAGGAATGATTTTTTATTTGTTTGTTACAAAAGGACAGCTATGACAAGGATTGAAAATAGAGATAATCTGCTGACTGATCCTATGACAGTAGAGCAGAAACTATGGGAAGCCCATTTACGCCTGCAAACGTTGTATGGTGAACAGGAATTGATTAGCAGGCGAGAGCCTATGCGAGAATTAATCTCAACAGTACTATCACATAGAACTACGCATGCCAATGAAGAAGAAGCTTATTGGCGTATGTTTGAAAAGTTTGGAACGTGGGAAGGAATTCGTGATGCACCTTACGAAGAATTGGTGAAAGCACTTTCTCCTGCTCAGTTTCCTGAGCCAAAAGCAGCCTACATACAAAAGATCTTAACTCAGATCTTTAAGGAAAGGGGAGAGGCAAATATTGATTTTTTGAAAGAAATGTCGTTGGAGGAAGGACTTACATGGCTGTATTCATTGCCAGGAGTAGGTTTAAAAACAGCAGCCCTGGTATTATTGTTCAACTTTCATAAACCAGTATTACCTGTAGACACCCATGTGCATAGGGTTACCCAACGTTTAGGGGTAATTGGATCAAAGGTTACTCCTGATAAGGCCCATCCTGTATTACTGTCTTTGTTACCCAAAGAACCCAAAGTATTATTTAATTTTCACAAACACTTTTACTGGCATGGACAGCGTGTTTGCAAATGGGCTGAACCTAAGTGTAGCCAATGTCCGTTGCCCAGTATTTGCAACTGGTATCAGGAGCACAGAGCTACTAATAAATCAGAAAAGATACCTGTTGATAATTAACAGACCAATAGCAGGTAAAGGTAATTCATTTACCTGCTATTGATACAACTATTATTTCAGCAGTTTCCATTTCATCAAACCTATCTTGGTCAGAAAATAAAACAGGGAAACTTTGAGTACACCTAATCCATAAGTAACACTGCGTGAAAAGTTTATGGACGAAGCTTCTTCAAAGTATTTAGTGGGACAGGTAACTTCTCCAATCTCATAACCTTTGTAGAAAATCTGTGCAATCATTTCATTATCAAAAATGAAGTCATCAGAGTTAGGGGTTAAATCAATACTCCGTAAGACTTCGCCAGAGAATGCTCTATATCCTGTATGATACTCAGATAGCTTCTGATTCATTAAGATATTTTGAGAAAGAGTCAGGAAGCGGTTTGCTATGTACTTATACATAGGCATACCACCTTTAAGAGCTCCCTTACCCAAAATACGGGAACCAAAAACTACCGGATATAATTCGTTCCCAATAATGGATACCATAGCTGTAATTAGCTTGGGAGTATACTGATAGTCTGGATGCAACATTACAACAATGTCAGCATTAAGACTTAATGCAGTAGCATAGCAGGTTTTCTGATTGCCACCATATCCTTTATTTTGTTCATGTCGGATTATGGTTTTAATTCCCAGCTTTTTTCCAACTTCTAAAGTATTGTCGGGACTGGCATCGTCTACCAATACAACTTCATCTACAATATCAAACGGTATTTCGCGATAAGTTTGTTCTAATGTAAGAGCGGCATTATATGCCGGTAATACAATAACTACTTTTTTATTATTATACATGGCTGCAAAATTAGAGAATACAATCTTGTTCGCCAATAGTTTGAGCAGGCATGTGTTTTTATTTTATGTATTGATTGGGATTTATATTAGATATGAGGTAGATTTCGGCTAAAAATGATTAAAAGAAACCTATCGAAATGCAGTTTTTACTATTTTTACTAATCCGACAACTATTTTTTTCTGCATGATTTCAAACGAAGTTACCTTCTTTTTACTTTTTAATGCATTCATTATTGGGATGCTTTTGTTGGATCTGGGCGTTTTCAGCAGGAAAAGTCATATCGTCAGCTTTAAGGAAGCTGGTGCCTGGAGTGCTGTGTGGGTAATGTTTGCACTAGCTTTTTATGTGTTTCTGAACAATTATGGCTATCTGATCCATGACATAGATACCAATGCTAAACTTGTTTCTATAAAAGAAAAGTATTCAGAACATGTAAAGTTTTCTACTACAGACTTTGAACTGAATAAGCGGCTGTACATGGATAATATGTCTCTTGAATTTATCACGGGATATTTGATGGAGTATGCATTGTCTGTGGACAATATTTTTGTTATGTTATTGATATTTAGTTCCTTCAATGTAAAGGAGATTTACTACAAGAAAGTGCTTTTCTGGGGGATTTTGGGCGCTATTGTGATGCGCTTCACCTTTATCTTTTTAGGAAGTAGCCTGATTCAGAAAGCAGACTGGGTTTTATATGTGTTTGGAGGCTTTCTGGTATTTACCGGAATCCGGATGTTTATCAACCGTAATGAAGATGAGCAGATTGAGCCACACAATCATCCGGTCGTCAAATTTGCTTCAAAATACTTCTCAGTCACACCAAATTTTGTTGGAAATCACTTTTTTGTAAGAAAAGACCATAAGCTAATGCTTACTCCATTATTTTTGGTTGTACTCATAATCGAATTTACAGACCTGATTTTTGCCGTAGACTCTGTACCTGCTGTTTTTTCTATTACCAAAGACCCCTATATCGTTTATTTCTCCAATATATTTGCTATCATGGGATTGCGGTCTATGTTTTTCTTTCTGACCAATATCATGCACCTGTTTCATTACCTGAAGGTAGGGTTGTCATTTCTGATGTTGTATATAGGAGGCAAGATGCTGGCACATCACTATCTGGAGGAGATTGGGTTCAAGACGCAATATTCACTCTACATTATTTTAGCTATTCTGGTAATTAGCATTGGCGCATCTTTGTTATTTCCTCAGAAGAAAGACGAAATCAAAGACAAAGAAGAACCTCCACAAAACTCTCCGGAGACAAAAGACGAATCCTGGATGGAAAATTATTAATAGATGGAATAAAGAAAAACTGCCTGGCAATTACTTTTGCCAGGCAGTTTTTTATTGCCCTTGTTCTTCTGCTTCCTTCTTCAATAGTTCTGTTAAATAATGACACAAGTCATTCATTGCATCTGACATTTTCTCATCTCCGGTAGCTCTGAGCATTGTATCACTTAGTGTCCCAATAATATCAATACAGAATTGTTTCATATCCTGAACAGGCATCTCCTTTGTCCAAAGGTCTACTTTCATTGTACCTTTGTGATACATATCCCATATCGCAATAGAAACCGCTCTGGTTTCGTCAATACCTTCATTAGGGTTATCAGTAGCATGCCAGTGAATTTTTTCCGGAACACTGTCATTGTCCAATACTACATCAAAATGTATTTCTGATTTTTTCACAGGTATAAGGTTAAGGTTTTTGTCTAAACGCTATTGAAATCGCTCAGGTTCATTTGACCAGCTGAACTACAAAAATAGTCTAAATATTTTAAATGATCAGTAATGTTTACTTTCTGTCCGGTATGTGAATAAATGGGAAATTTTCACTGTCTTAAAAATTTATATTTTCATGAGGAAAAACTATTACACATTATTGGGAGGAGTTTTATTACTTTTTGTTTCATTGGTAAGTAAGGCTACAGACGTTGATTCTACTGCTATATACAAGGCTAAAATTGACTCAATTGAGCATTCACTTAAATATCAGCATGGTAAAATAAAACTGGAAGGTGGAATTGGTGAGTTAATTATTCCTGCAGGTTTTAAATACCTGGATCCTAAACAGGCAGAATATGTCCTGACAGAACTATGGGGAAATCCCAAACAAGCTACTTTAGGTTTGATTGTACCTGAAGATCAGGGTGTTCTGGGCGAAAAAACATGGGCATTCGACATTCAGTATGATGAAATGGGATATGTGAAAGATGATGATGCTGATGACATTAATTACGAGAAATTGTTAGAAGAAATGCAGAATGATGCCGTTGAGGCAAATAAAGAACGTGAAGAACAAGGATACGAGCCGATTAAACTTGTAGGATGGGCTAACAAACCTTTTTACGATGAAAATCGAAAAATCCTGCATTGGGCCAAGGAACTCAAATTTGGTGATGAAGAAGTAAATACACTTAACTATAATGTTCGTATTCTCGGACGTAAAGGGGTATTGATACTAAATGCAATTGGTTCTATGCAGGAATTGCCTGTCATCAATAAGAATATAGACAAAGTGTTGAACATTGTTCAGTTTTCAGATGGATATAAGTACTCTGACTTTAATCCAGATGTGGATGAAGTGGCCGCTTATACTGTTGGTGGATTAGTAGCAGGAAAAGTTTTGGCAAAGGTAGGTATACTAGCCTTTGTTGGTAAGTTTTTTAAAATAATTGCAGTAGCAGTTATTGGTGGGGTGTCTGCTTTGTGGAAATGGCTTACAGGTCGAAGGAAAGATGATACAGAGTTAGCGACTGCAACAGACGAAACGCCAACCAGCGAGGCATAAAAAAAGGGCATTTTGCCCTTTTTTTATGCTCTTGTATCTGTGACCAGAGAGTTTGTTGATATTCTGGCTCCGCTGGTTGTCAATATTTTGTCTACTTCTTTTACCAGATATAAGGAAGCTTCAATTTCGTCTTTACGTATAGAAACACTTTCAACATTAAATCCGAAAGGAATGCCTTTGTCCTTGCAGAATGCTACCAGTTCGTTGGCGATATGTAACGATAATTCTACTGAACGTTGAAGAATATTCTGGCAGTTAGCCAATTCGTTTTTTAGCCAGATAGGCATATGAATGCCTAACCATTCCATAAAATCAATTGTTTTTATGGAACCGCATGTGGTTAATGTAAAAATAATGGTAGGTATTGGACGTTGATGAGACTGACAATAAAAATATAAGTCAGATAATACATTTTTTGTGTACTCTACATTGTATACACACTGAGAAATAAAGAATGAACAACCTGCTTCCATCTTCTGAACTATTTTCAAATGTTCACTTCGACCACTCTGATGTCGTTCAGAGATGGTAACACCTCCTAATAGAGCATTCTGATTGTGTGTATTCCATATATCATAAGCTTCTGACAGTCTAAGTTGAGTTACCTGATCTCTGGATGGAGCCCCTACAAAAACAGTTGCACAGGGTTGTTGCTGAATATCCTGTACCCAGGTTGATAAGTCTTCCTCTGAAAGTTTGCCTACAGACCGATAAATTATTTTGGGAATAGCAAGTTCATGCAAATAAGAGGTTGTATAATTATAAGCATCGATAGTTGGCAAAAACGGAAAAGGTCGTTCCTGTGAATTACGATTCGACTCATCCTGCAAATCATAGATGACCATACCATCGATAGGCAGGCTTTGTATATGTGCAATTCGTTTTTGTGAAATCTCCAGTGTCTTTTCTGAAGTGTTTTGTGCTTTGGGAGGAGTGATCCCATAAAGCAAAATACCTGATTGCTTATTTTTTACCTTATCAAAAAACATGAGTGGATTACATTGAATGCGACCCGCAAGATACTGTTTTTTGTAAAGGAATGTATAGATGAATAGGCATAAAATCCTTGCAGCAGCAGATTATTTCATAAAAGAGTATAAAAGGTTTATTTAAGAATACTTGTCTACTGATTAGACTATTTCCATTTCAGGAATTTCTCCTTCTATGATTAACTTTCCAGCAGTGGCATTTCGAATTTCATCGACAGATATACCAGGGGCACGTTCCAGAAGTTTAAATCCACCTTGTGGTACTATATCCAGTACGGCTAGCTCTGTTACAATTTTTTTGACACAACGTAATCCTGTGATGGGAAGAGTACATTGAGGCAATAGCTTAGATTCACCAGCCTTGTTGATATGTTGCATAGCTACAATGATATTTTGTGCAGAGGCAACAAGGTCCATCGCTCCACCCATACCTTTAACCATCTTACCGGGAATTTTCCAGTTGGCAATATCTCCATTTTCTGAAACTTCCATTGCACCCAGTATGGTAAGATCAATATGTTCTCCCCGAATCATGGCAAAACTGGCTGCCGAATCAAATAACGCAGAGCCCGGGAGTGTAGTAACAGTTTGTTTCCCTGCATTGATCAAGTCCGGATCTACCTCATTTTCATAAGGGAATGGCCCCATTCCCAATAACCCATTTTCGGATTGTAATACTACATCAATAGAGGAAGGAATATAATTGGCTACCAGGGTTGGAATACCAATACCCAGATTTACATACATACCATTTCGAACTTCTTGTGCAATTCGTTTGGCAATTCCATTTTTATCAAGCATACATAATTTGTTTCGGATACGGAAGATTAGTTGCGAACAGTACGTTGTTCAATGCGTTTTTCATAGTTAGATCCTTGAAAAATACGCTTTACATAAATACCTGGAGTATGTATCTGGTTTGGGTCCAGTTGACCCGCTGGAACCAGTTCTTCTACTTCTGCAATGGTAATCTTGCCTGCTGTTGCCATCATTGGGTTAAAGTTACGGGCTGTGCCTTTGTAAATCAGATTGCCTGCCGTATCTCCTTTCCATGCCTTTACAATGGAGAAGTCGGCGCGTAACCAGCGTTCCATCAGATATAATTTTCCATCAAACTCTCTCGTTTCTTTGCCTTGTGCTACTTCTGTACCTACGCCAGCCGGAGTGAAAAATGCAGGGATACCTGCACCACCTGCTCGAATACGTTCTGCTAAGGTTCCTTGAGGAAGGAGCTCTACTTCAAGTTCACCGGAAAGCAACTGACGTTCAAATTCTGCATTCTCACCAACATAAGATGAAATCATTTTTTTTACCTGCTTTTGTTTAAGCATCAGTCCAATCCCGAAATCGTCTACACCTGCATTGTTGGAAATACACGTCAGATTTCTGACTTCTTTTCGTAGCAGTGCTGCAATACAGTTCTCCGGAATGCCACACAATCCAAAACCACCAAGCATAAGTATCGCACCATCAAAAACATCAGCAATGGCAGCATCTGCGTTGGTAACAACTTTATTAATCATAGCAACAAGAAAAATAATGATACTGACAATATAGAATTTTTGTCGGTACGAAGAGAAATTAAAGAAGAAATATTTAAAAACTCAGATGAAATATAAATAAATGATGTGGAATGTATATAAGAGTATCAGCATACTGATAGTAGAAGAGAATAATCAGATCTTTGATAAAATGACAACAGTATCAGAGTTCTGATTCTATCAATAGATGATCGGTGGTCTGGTTGAAATTTGGTTTGGGAAGAAAATAACTTGATAGATATGAGGATTAGAAATCTATCAGAAGCCTGATCGTAAGTGAAGTTAATCTTCCAGAATGTTATTCATAAAGGTACACTTGGTTGCTATCCAAGCTACTAAACACACCAGAGCCCAACGAAGATATATCTGATAAAAGTCTTCTGTGTCTTTGTAACGTGCTTCTGTAATAGGAGCTTTTTCATAGGCATCGATCTGCTTAAAAATACTTTGTAAAGCAGCTGCATTGGAAGCGCGATAAAACCGTCCATCTCCGATTCGCGATATTTCACGCATGATGGTTTCATCAACCGTATTATTTTGCTGGATAATTTTGCCGTCTGAGTTAACAGCCTGTACCATTCCTTCACGTCCAACCAGAATGGTGTATAGTTTGATCTGATTTACTTTGGCTAGTCTGGCAGCTGTAAGAGGATCTATATTGCCAGCTGCACTTTCACCGTCACTGATGATAATAGCAACTTTTGATTTGGAGTTGGATTCCCGCATTCGGTTAATAGTGACCGCGATTGCAGTACCCAAGGCTGTTTCGGGATTCTGAATCATATTTTGATTGATATCTCCAAGCAAGTGATTCAGTAAGTCATAGTCTGTTGTTAAAGGAGCTAGTGAATAGGCATCGCCTGCAAATACTACCACACCGATCCGGTCCTGAAAACGATTATTGACAAAGTTTTTAGCTAGCTTCTTCGCTACTTCCAGTCTGTTGGGTTGAAAGTCAAGAGCCAGCATGGAACGGGACACATCCATAACCAGCATAATATCTATGCCCATGGAAGAGAGTTCAACACGCTGATTGATACGTTGAGGACGAGCTAATGCGATAATTATCAGTGCAACGACCAGTGAAACCAGAAGATCTGGTATAAATCGTAACAGACTTGTCAATGACCAGTAAAATCGTTTGCCGGGCATTGTAAGTGCCAGTTTCTGTCGAAAGCGAACAAATAATAGCCACCGTACTGTAAATAAAAATGGGATAAGTAGTAGTCCATACAAAAAGAGTTTCTGACCCCATGTAAAACTACGTAGCGTATCGGGTGAAAACCAGGAAAGGGAGTACCATTCAGGTGTCAATTTGCAAATAAGTTAATTCTGTTGTCAGAGTGTTAACAGCTATCCCTATTATTCACTCACAAAATGTATCTTTGCCCAAAGTTACGCCAGTATTTAGAAAAAAATAAGTTTTTCGTTTCTCGTTTTGCTTTGGTCTGTTAATACTATATATAGAGAACTATGCCAGAAAGAGAAATTTCTATCCAACCATGATTGTAATTAGGGAAATTGCTTATCTGATTCGTAAAGAAGTGCTGCTGGAATGGCGGCAAAAGTATGCATTGAATGGCATGCTCTTATATATTGTTAGTACCGTTCTGATCTGTTATCTGAGTTTCAGCTCCCGTAATGAAGGTATCAGTCCTCCTACCTGGAACGCTTTGTTCTGGATTATTTTATTATTTACTGCTGTCAGTGCTGTAGCAAAGAGTTTTATGCAAGAACGTGCCGGACGACTACTTTATTATTATACGTTGGCTAGTCCCCAGGCTATCATTCTTTCCAAAATTATATACAATACGTTGCTAATGAGTTTGATTGCTTTGATCGGATATTTTGTCTATGCTATGATGTTAGGCAATCCGGTTGATGACAAGCCCTTATTTATATTTACTATTCTGTTGGGTAGTTTCGGATTTGCCTCAACACTTACTATGGTATCGGGTATTGCTTCTAAAGCTGGAAATAATAGTGTACTGATGGCTATTCTGAGCTTTCCTATTATTCTACCTATGCTACTGATGCTCATCAAGGTTTCCCGCAATGCAATGGATGGCTTGGATCGATCAGTAATCATGGATGAGTTAAACACATTACTGGCACTCAACGCTATTGTAGTAGCTTTGTCCTATATGTTGTTTCCCTATTTGTGGAAGAGTTGATTCTTTTTATTTCTCTCATTTCTTATTCCCTCTTTAGTCCAGATTTTTTCCAGAATGGAACGTTCATTAATTGAGTCAATTCGCAAAAGAACACACCTTTATATTGGTGACACTTTATTTCGGGGATTCAGGAACATTCTCGAATCAATTTTAAGTGACTTAATGATTACTAATGTTAATGAACGAAAAATAACCATTGAGTTCCGTAAACAGGATTGGATCAGGCTTTTACTACCTGTAGTAGATGTAGATATTATTTTTGATAGACCCGAAGATATGGTTTATATCCCACATGAGAAAATGGGAATAGTCTACCTGGTTGCGTTAAGTGAAAAGTTCAGTGGAATTATCTGGAGCCTGTCAGGCGGTAAAAGACTAGGTGCCAGGAATGGAATTTATAGTTTTGTGAATATTTCAGGCAATACAGATACACCTTATACTATTATCAATTTTAAGATTGACAGAACGATTTTCAAAAAGCTGGATTTGAACTATGAGTTTATAAATCAGCGGTTACGAGAATACGCGTTTTTAAATCCTTCCTCTCAGATTACAAGTACAGATCTTCGAAATGATCAACCACAACATAATCTATATACATATCCCAGAGGAGTAGCGCATGAGCTGGATTTTAGAGTTGCCACCTGTATAGATGATGTTGAAAATGGTATTCGTTTGGATCTGCAGACCAGTATAGGAAAGTATTTCTACCAGATTAGCTTTGTTATAGATGGCTGGCTTGAAGTTCCCTACATTGCCACTTATGCCAATGAGGCAAATTTAATACGGGGCGGTTCTTTAGAAAGTGGTATCCTGGCCGGTATACAGGCAGTTATCAAGGAAATTGCTGAAAGAAAGGGAAAGAAAATTAAAATTACCCCAAATGAGCTAAAAAAGAAACTGATTTTGATTGCAGGTGTTAGAGGAGAGGAATTGATGTTTGCTGGGAGTGCAAAATGGGAATTAGATATGCCAGCAATGCAAAAGGAAGTCAAAAAATATGTCTATCAGGAATTTCTGAAATATGTTGAGGCTAATCCAGACGCAATGTCAGTTTTATTGGAGCGATTGGCCTTCGGTTTCTAAAATAAATCTTTAGTTGAGCTCGTTTCTTTTAAAGGAAGTTACTAATCTGCCAAGGTAAAAATACTTACACTTCCACTTATCATCTCCAGAATATCAGCTGAACTCGACTATTTTACGCTTCAGATAGCAAAAAATGATTTCTGTCATTTCAGATTTTGAATTATTTGGCGTTTCGCATTTATTTTGGTTGTACCTTTGCGGTCAACTTATTTGTGTAACAACAGAGTTTACCAGATATTGTTCTGACTGGTGCTTCTGATAGTTGTTCCTTTCTCTGAGATACTCTTTTATGATAGCATTATTTTATAAATCGTGGTGGAAAGTTCTGACAGTTATTCTGTTGCTTTACACCATTTTAGGTGGCTTCTTAATGCCTGTTCCCAAACTGCCTATCTTGCATGAAACCATCCGCAATATGAACTTTCATGTGGCATTGTGGTTTGCTATGATGATCATCCTTACTTTTTCTGTTGTATACTCCATCCGCTATTTGCGCAACCCTACCCCTCAAAATGATGACTTTGCTGTTGAAACAGCCAATGTTGGGATAGTGATTGGTATGTTGGGAATTACTACAGGGAGTATCTGGGCCCGTTTTACATGGGGTGACTGGTGGGTACAAGATCCTAAACTGAACGGTGCCGCTGTAGCTATGCTGATTTATTTAGCGTATCTGATTTTGCGGGGATCATTACCTGACCAGCAGCAACGTGCCAGAATCAGTGCGATCTATAATATCTTTGCTTATGGAATGTTGATTCCTTTACTATATATCCTTCCAAGATTAAAAGGAGTAGACTCCTTGCATCCGGGACAAGGAGGAAATCCAGGGTTCAGTGCCTATGATCTGGACAATAATTTAAGGAAGGTATTTTATCCGGCCGTTTTCGGATGGACTTTGTTAGGATTGTGGATTGCTTCACTACGTATTCGGATTCGTATGGTAGAGCATACCCTATCAGAAAAAATGGCTGTTAATGGATAGTTTTTTCAAAGAAAATAGTTTTAGAAATAGAGTTAATACTAGATCATACGATGTGTAAGAAATTAATAGTTGCATTGGTTGCTATACTGGCATCCACTAATTTATGGGCTCAGAATGCGGGAGGTGATATAGAAATGGCTGATGCCATGCGTGCAAATGGAATGATTTATGTGGTAGTAGCTGTTGCTGCCGTAGTTATGATAGGACTGCTTGCTTTTGTATTTGCTACAGATCGTAAAATCTCCAGAGTAGAAAAAGAATTAAAAGAAAAATAAGGTCTCACTTTAGTATTATATAAAACACCTTGCCTGTTTTCCCATGAAAATTACTCATATTATTGGCATTATTGTTATCGTGGTGGCAATCGCTGTGATTGTGTCAACCACAAAGGATGTAAGTACCTATGTTACCTTCAAAGAGGCTGCTGACATGGCTGCCAGTGGTAAATCTACTAAAGTACATGTGGTGGGATCGCTGAAAAAAGATGCTACCGGCAATATTCTGGAAATGAGTTATCAGCCAGAAATCGATCCTAATCACTTTACTTTCAAATTAATCGACAGAGATAACAAAGAAACAATCGTTGTATATGACAATCCCAAACCACAGGACTTTGAACGATCTGAGCAGGTAGTAGTGATTGGACATATGCAGAACAATGAGTTTATTGCAGAGAAAATTCTGATGAAATGTCCTTCCAAGTATCAGGAAACAGAAATCAAAGGAACAGAGAAGGCTGGTTCGCAGGCAAGTTTATAAACTAATTATTGCATTGGATTCTGGTAATATGTATTAATAACAGACCTCCGGAATCCAAAATCTGAAACTATATTATGATTCACGAAGGTATAGGTAACTTTGGGCATTTTGCCGTTATTCTGTCTTTTATCTCTTCTCTGATTGCGGCATATGGGTATTATCAAATGAGCCGCAAAGAAGATATTCTGGAAGTAAACCAGTGGCGCAGATTTTCTCGCGCCGTTTTTTTTACTCACTTTACCGCCGTAATGGCTGTAGTTGCTATATTATTCTTTATCATCATTAACCACTACTTTGAATACTATTACGCCTATGACCACTCTTCTTTGAGCATGCCTACCAAATATATTCTGGCTTGTTTCTGGGAAGGGCAGGAGGGAAGTTTTCTTCTATGGATATTCTGGCATGTATTGCTGGGACTGGTATTTATCTTTGCGAATCGTCAATGGGAGGCACCTGCTATGACTGTATTCATGCTGGTCCAGGCATTCCTGGCTTCTATGATTCTGGGTGTGGTAATACCGGGTCTAAATATAAAGATTGGATCTTCTCCGTTTATCCTGTTGCGGGATGCTATGAGTGATGCCCCTATCTTTAAAACTCAACCTAACTTTATCCCTGAAGATGGAAGCGGATTGAATGCCCTATTGCAGAATTATTGGATGGTAATTCACCCACCTACTTTATTCCTGGGGTATGCAGCCACATTAGTACCTTTCGCTTTTGCTATTGCTGGACTATGGTATAGAAAATACACGGAGTGGATTAAACCTGCTATGCCCTGGACCTTGTTTGCCGTATTTATTCTAGGAACTGGAATTATCATGGGAGGTGTATGGGCATACGAAACACTAAACTTTGGTGGATACTGGAACTGGGACCCTGTAGAGAATGGTGTATATATTCCCTGGCTGACATTAGTAGGTGGTTTGCATACAATGTTGTTAGCTCGCAAAAATGGAACAGCGCTGAAAGCTTCGTTAATATTGGTTGTTTCTACTTTTATTCTGGTTCTCTATGCTACCTTTATCACGCGTAGTGGTATTCTGGGCAATGCTTCAGTACACTCCTTCACCGATCTTGGATTATCAGGCCAGTTACTGATTTATTTGCTGGTATTTACATTCATTGCTATTGTTCTGATGATCCGGGAATGGAAACGTATTCCTTCTGCCGATGCCGAACTGGCTGTATATACCCGTGAGTTCTGGATCTTTATGGGAATTACAGTACTGGGATTGGCTGCATTTCAGGTATTAGTCCCTACTTCTATTCCTGTCTGGAATAAAATTGTAGAATTATTTGGAGCTGTTTCTAATGTAGCTCCTCCTGCTGATCAGATTGAGTTTTATACACAGTTTCAACTTTGGTTCTTTATTGTAATTGCTATTCTTTCCGCTATTGGACAGTTTTTCTGGTGGAAGCGGTATGAGTCAGCTAAGTCGTTGAACTGGTTGGTCATGCCATTATTAATTGCTTTGTTATTAGCTGCATTAATTGCCAGTGTGGCCAAAGTTGCTGAGTGGCAATATATTATCTTGTTATATGCAGCATCTTTCTCTCTTATTGTTAATGGTCGTATTTTATGGATGATCATCCGGAATGGATATAAGCTGTCTGGTGGAGCCATATCTCACATGGGTGTTGCTCTGATGTTGATTGGAATCCTGTTTTCATCCGGTTATTCAAAAGTAGTTTCACTAAATATGACTGGGTTGATGTATTCTCGTGGGGAAGATTTTACAAAAGACGATAATAAAGAAAACAAAGAGAATACACTGCTTTGGATCAACGAACCTACCCGTATGGATAAATATATCGTGACCTATAAGGGTAAGCGGGCTGAAGTAAAAGGCGTTCCCGGGTATGTAGATCCTAAGTTGTTGGGATCTGCGGATGTTCCTTTCAGAGCTGTGGCAACAAATTCTATTGAGAAAGAAGGAAAAGTATATTATCAGAAAGGAGATACAGTACGTGTGTATCCGGAAAATACATATTATGAAGTAGAATACCGCGATGAAGATGGCCGAGTATTTACTTTGTATCCGCGGGTTCAGAAAAATGGAGAAATGGGTGGATACGCTATATCCCCGGATATTCAGAAAGAACCCCGCCGTGATCTGTATACATTCGTAAACTATGATCCAGGTATGGCAGGAGAAAAGAAAGAATGGAGTAAACCGGAAGAGTTTACAGCACACAAAGGCGATACATTATATTTGAATGATTATGTAGCTGTATTGGACGATGTGACACGTGTAACAGATGTACCAGGTATTATGCTAACTTCCTCCGATGCAGCTGTAAAAGCCAACATTCGCATTTTGGGTAAAACACAGGAATACATTGCACAACCAACCTTTGTGATTAAAGATCGGATGGTTGGACAAATGTCTGAGACAATAAATGACCTGGGTCTGCGTGTTTCTTTCCTAAATGTAAATCCTGCTACAGGAGAGTTTACATTTGGCGTAAGTCGTACACAGAAAGATTTTATTATTCTAAAAGCAATCGAAAAACCCTATATAAATATTCTTTGGATTGGATCTATTGTAATGCTGATAGGGTTTGTGATCTCTATCTTCCGATGGAAACGATAAGAGGTTAATTTACTTCTTTTACCCCTATGACTTAGCGGGTGGAATCTTTTTGGATTTCACCCGCTAATTTTTTTACAGGAGTTTGCAACTTTTCTCTTTTTTCTGCATCTGAATAGTAATTGTATTTCTGATATGTTACTTGAGTAGTTTGAGTATACAAACTATTTTTTTGAAAATATCAGTTTTTTAGTAATTGACTACTGATTATTAGCATTTCAGCATGGTTTTTGAGAGGTTTATTTCTCTCACCTATTTTTATTTTTCTGTAGTCTGTCTTTATGCTTATAAATAAATGTATCTGTAGAATATTTTTTTTCAATACTATACTATATAACTAAAAAACTAGTTATATATTTGTTTATCCACTTTCACCATCCCTGTTGTATGCAAAAAACACTACTTACGTTGTGTCTGGGATTGCTTTGCCTGTTGGTTCAGGCTCAAACCCCTACACGAGTGACTATTAAAGGAATTATTCATGATACTGCCGGAGCTGTATTACCTGCTGCAACGGTCATGTTATTACAACCCAAAGATTCTGCTCTGGTAAATTTTTCCCGCTCAGACGAAAAAGGATCTTTTGAATTCAAGAATGTTAAGAATGCCCCATATATTCTAAAAATATCCTATGTTGGCTACTTGCCTTACCAGCAAACTATTTCTGTCTCTGCTACAGAGGTAAATGATCTGGGAAGTCTAAAAGTCAAACCTATTGCTAAAGAGCTAATCGAAGTGGTTATCAAGGCTGCGCGTGCCCCACTAAGCATCAAAGGAGACACTATTGAATACAATGCAGCTTCATTTCGTGTTCCTCCGGGTTCGACAGTGGAAGACCTTCTGCGTCGACTACCTGGAATTGAAGTTGATGGCGATGGAAACATCAAAGCTCAAGGAAAAGATATTAAACGGGTGACAGTAGATGGAAAAACTTTCTTTGGAGATGATCCTAAAGCTGCTACTAAAAACCTGGGAGCTGAAACTTTATCAAAGATTCAGGTATACAATGACAAATCAGAACAGTCTAAGTTAACAGGAGTAGATGATGGCAAACGCGAAAAGGTAATGAACCTGGAACTGAAAGATGAATTTAAAAAAGGGTCTTTTGGAAAGATTACGTTAGCGGGAGGAACTAAAGAACGTTGGGCTGCTCGTGGTAATTACAACCGCTTTAATAAAAAAGAGCAGTTTTCTGTCATTGGATATGGAAATAATATTAACGAAACGGGTGTAAACTGGGAAGACTACGGAGAGTTTAAAGGAAATAACTCCTTTAATAATTACGACAATGGTGACTTTGGATTTGGTGGAGGTATAACATACTACTTCTCTGATGGAGGAGGAATTCTGAATAATTTCGATGGACGAGGTTTTACTAAAAATGCCGGAGCAGGAGTTAATTATAACTATACACACCAGAAAACAAAGTTTAGCTCCAGCTACTTCTATAACCAAACCCGGTTAAACCTGGACCAGTTTACAAATAACCAAACGTTATTAGATTCCTTATCATCTTTTCTTACGACAGATACTACTAGAAAAGTTGATTTTCGGGGAAATCACAGTATTGGAATGCGTATAGAGCAAATGCTGGATTCAAGTAATACTCTTATTGCCAAAAGCAATCTGAGATTTAGTAACTCTGATGTCACAGACCAACAACAACAACGGCGTTATCCTACAGAAGGACAAGGACTGGCAAACGCTGTACAAATAAATAATGGAACAACACTCAATTCATTTACATTAACCAGTGCTGTTATCTATCGCCATCGTTTTAAAAAGAAAGGGCGTAGTTTTGCCTGGAGTGGTGGCTTTAATGCCAGTTCATCTAATGGAAACGAAAATCTAAATTCACTTACCCGTTATCTTACTGCTTTAGATCCCAATGATCAGATCAGAGCACTTGGACAACTCAATGATAATAACAACAAGCAGAGTCAGCTAAAGACAAGTGCTTTATTTTTAGAACCTTTGAGTAAGAAGTTTTACTGGGAGACATTCTATAACTTTAGTTCTGACTTCAGAGAGGTAAGTAAAGATGCTTTTAATCGTTTGCAGAATGATGCCCGTATGGATAGTTTGAGTGCCTATTATACCAATCAGATTTATTACAATCGACTGGGTACCAGTCTGCGATATTCATACTCTGGCATAAATATATCTTTGGGTATGGCTGGATTACGATACGATTTGGAAGGAAAGTTTGCTAACAGTGCTTCGGATGAGAATCGTAGTCAGATCAAACGCAATTTTACAGCCTGGACACCAAATGTGGGAGTTGATATTGAAATGAAGAATAATATGTATTTCAGTACAGGTTATTCACTAAATGTACAGGCTCCCCAGCTGAATGATCTCCAGCCAGTAGTAAATAACAATAATCCCTATTACATTATTACTGGTAATCCAGATCTTTCTCCTGAAAAAAGTCATCAGGTGAACGCCTTCTTCTATAAATTTGACCCTTCTACTTTTACCAATGTTAATCTGTCAGTAAATTATAGTTATTATATGAGTCGTGTAGTGTACAACCAAACTATTAATGACTCTCTGGTGACATTTACACGTCCTGAGAATATTTCGGGAGGTAGTAGCTTTGGTACATCAGTATATGCTGGAAAGCCAATTATCAAAACCAAACTAACCCTTAATCTGAGTGCCGGATATAATAGAAGTGCCACTCCTCTATTTATCAATGGCATTCGTAATGAGACTAATAACAATAGTTACAATGGGCGGCTTGGTTTTACTGTGACTCCAAATGAAAAGCTATTGATGACATTGAGTGGCAATCTTAACTTCAACACAATTAATTATTCTATTGAAGAACGTCAGAATCAGGAGATTTGGAGAAAAGGAGCAGATGTTTCTTTGAAATGGAATTTTGCCAAGAAGTTTTTTCTTGAAAGTAATCTAAACTATACTTCCTATCAGAATGATCGGTTTAACTTCAATCAGGATATTCCTATTTTCAATGCATCCATACGCCGCCTTTTCCTAAAGGATAACAAAGTAGAAATGCGACTGGCTGCCTTTGATATATTGAATAAACGAAGAAGTATTACACAAAATGGCTCACAGAATATTATTACTCAGCAAACTGCATTGACATTAGCCCGCTACTTTATGTTAAGCATCTCCTATAACGTACGTGGTTATTCTGATAAAGTGAAAAGCAATGGTGGCTGGTAATAGCTATTTGATATAGATTTATACTATTTACATATTTATCTGCTTACATCTCTATGAAGAAATTAGTGCTCTTGTTTACACTGCTTTTATCCATTGCTGCATCTGCCCAGCAGGAAGGAATCGTACACTATACCCGAACTACCTACTGGACTAAAATGATCAATCAGCTTACATTTCTGAGCAAACAGGAAAAAGAACGGAATGCCTATATGTGGGGCGGGCGCGATGATTGGAAAGAGTATATGGTGTTATACTTTAATGATAAATCAAGCAAGTATACCTATTCGGATGAAAAGTCGGCTGAGTCTTCTGGCTATGACTGGCGGAAGGAACAGTATGTGGTAAAGCGCGATTTTGAGAAGAATACAATGGTAGATATTATTGAAATGGTAGGAAAAACGTATATCATTGAAGACTCGCTTGGTACACAAAACTGGAAGATTATGAATGATCTGAAGGATGTGGCTGGACATATTTGTATGAAGGCAATGAAAGAAGATACAGTGAAGAAGCAAAAGATTGTTGCCTGGTTTGCACAGGATATTCCTTCCAATATTGGCCCGGAACGTTCATATGGGCTCCCCGGAATGATTCTGGCTCTGGATATCAACGATGGCACTGTCACCATTGAAGCTTCCCGTATTGAAAATAAAAAGCTGACTCAGGAACTGGATCTGCCTAAAAAGATGAAAGGAACCAAGTTGACAGAGACTGCGTATGAAAATATGCTTGATAAGTTTATCAAAGAAAAAATAAAAGAAGAACGCAATCCCTATTGGATGATTAGGTACTAGAATAAAAGTTTGACAGTTTGAATCCCTTTCTGAAGCTCTTAACACAGAAATTCAGGAGGGGATTGTTTTTTTACATATACCAAACTTTGATTTATTTGTACATTGAAATTTGAAAGAAATACAACGTGGCAAAACTCTCCTTTATTGGTGCTGGCAATGTTGCCTGGCATTTAGCTCAGGCTCTGGAAGATGCAGGGCACTCCATACGGCAGGTATATAGCCGTGATATACGTCATGCAAAAGAATTGACACGAAATCTATACGATGCTCAGGCTGTAAATACACTTGACTTTACAGATAGCGATGCAGATATTTTTTTTATTACCATTCCTGATGATACCGTAGAACGAATTGCTGACAGCTGTATCCTTCCGGAAAGTGCTATCTTGTGCCATACCTCTGGAACATTGCCATTAGCTACCTTGCGACCTTTTCCTGACCGGGGAGTTTTTTATCCCTTACAGACATTTAGTAAAAGCAGGCATGTAGATGTTCAGAAGGTGCCATTTTGTTTAGAGGCTAGTAATGACAGAACAGAAGAAGTCATTGTGGCACTGGCACAAAGTATCAGTAAAACGGTATACCTGGTTAGCTCTGACGAACGGAAGATACTGCATGTTGGAGCTGTATTTGCCTGTAACTTCTCCAATCACCTGATGGCTGTAGCGCGTGACATTGTGGAACGTGAAGGGTTAGAGTTTTCTCTGCTCAAACCCCTTATCGAAGAAACGTTTACAAAAGCATTGGCCGTTGATAATCCTGCTACTGTTCAAACCGGACCTGCTATACGAGGCGACGAACAAACAATTGCTAATCACGTACGCTATCTGAAAGATCAGCCATTACAACAACGTATCTATAGGTTATTGACAGAAAGTATACAGGATATGGGCAAAGGATAGTTCCTATGATTCGGCTTTTATCGTACCAAGATATTCTTGTTTCGCTTCTTCCAGTAAGACAAAGATTTCTTTACGTTCAGTAAGTAAATGAGTAATCTGTGTTTTGCGTTTCTGAGATAGCATCCGGAATGACCAGCTTTCATAGGAGTCTTCAGCCAATAACCAGTAATACCAGCAGATAAATCCACTGACAGGTAGGCTCAGAGCGAAAAGGATAGTTGGCCAGAGTAAAGGTAGCCTCTGATAGAAATAATATATTTCAGTTATATAAAATCCAGTGAATGTAATTATTCCGGTAATCATCATCAGCGGTGCCCTATAGGTTACGTCCTTTGAGATCCATCCTGCAACTTTGGACGGTAGGATATAAGGCAGATAATTGAATATCAGTCCATACAAATAGATTGGAAAGCCCAGCACCAGAAATATTCCCCGTGTAAGCCGGTGTACAAATTGGTTTTTCCGGGTTATGGTTTCTTCATCCAGCCCCAGCTTGTTAAGCAGATTGACATACTCCTGAATTTTTTGTCTGATCGCTAAAAAGCGTTGAGGCTGAGTAGTTTCATAATAAGTCACAGCTTCCGCAATCCCTTTTGTAATCAGAAAATTCTCCTTAGAGGGATCATCAGAAATTTCCAGTTCATCAATTAATCGGTTCTTATATAACTTTTCAATATTATGTACCAGCAGGTCATGTTCTTCATTGCTGGTAGTAATAGTATGGTGTTCAAGTCGCTGGCGAAGATCCTCTGTTAAGGCATCCACTGTAGCAAACTCATCTTGCTGATAGTATTCTTTATAGGATTGTACATCGATAGGAGTAGCAAAGTGTACAAAAACTTCGCTTTGAAAATGTTTGGGATCAGTATAGGTTAATCCTACTGGCAGAATCTTTACACCTAGTTCAAAATTGGCAGAAGCCTCAGCGCCTAATGCAATGCGGGCTGTGCCTGTTTTGAGAGGCCTTAGCCGACGTTCGTGCTCGCTGGTTCCTTCCGGAAATATTAACAGTGTGCCTTTCTTACGTAAAAATTCGAAACACTTGGAGAAGGTAGCACTGTTGTTTACTTTTTCACCTGCTCCTACATCCTTTTTTCGGTATATGGGAATCATATGGAGTTTCTTTAAAAACCAAGCAACTACAGGATTTTTAAAAATAGAGCCGTTAGCTAGGAAATAAATGTTCTGTTTGAGATATACAGCAATCAGGATGGGATCCATGAAGGTATTAGGGTGATTGGCTGCAACCAGCAAAGGTACATTCACAGGAATTTCAGTAAGCCCCTGAACATGAATCTTACGAAAAAAGACTCTAAGGGCAAGGCGGGCGATGAGTTTGAGTAGGAAGTACACGTGAGTAGTGAGGTTGACGGTTACTTCAAAGTATAAAAAGAGAGATATGTTGGGCGAGAGTAGAATTCACAGAAAATAAGAACGATGGGTGAATGTGTGATATTCTTATTTCCTGTGAATCATTTGGGATTTACAAGCTGAATACTAAATTATGCAGGTTGTCCGAATGTTTCGCGATACAGAGCAATGGCATCTTCGATTATTTTATATGCCTCTTTTTTGCCCAGGAAGTGTTCTACCACAACTGCTTTATGCTCAAGTTTCTTGTAGTCTTCAAAGAAACGGCGCATTTCAACCAGTGTGTGTGGAGGCAAGTGGTCAATGTCATCAATGTGATTAACAGACACATCATGTTGAGCTACAGCGATAATTTTGTCATCTGCTTCTCCCTGATCAATCATCCGCATTACGCCAATTACTTTAGCTTCTACCAGACACAGAGATGGGAAATCAACTTGAGAGATAACCAGTATATCCAGAGGATCATGGTCGTCGCAATAGGTTTGTGGAATGAATCCATAATTGGCAGGATAGTGTACTGCGGAGAATAACACACGGTCAAGAATCAACAGACCACTTTCTTTGTCCAGTTCATATTTGGCTTTGCTTCCTTTAGGGATTTCAATGATACCGTTTACAGTTACAGGCGAATTGGAGCCATAAGATACAGCATGCCAAGGATTCGATTGGTTACTCATGTTTTGATGGTTAATGTGGAATTGTGAAATTTCTGATTGTTATTGATAGCAAAAAGCCTGAAATGGTAAACAGCCTCCCGATAGACACATTTGCTAATGCTCTCGTTTATAGCTAGTCCTTTGCAAAAATATTTTTTAGATACCGTTTTGCATTTCAGGCTGCAAATATCTCTTGTTTCTATGGTATCTGCAAAGTAGTTTCATCTTTTAATTACTTGCTACCGCATCGCTTACCCGGCGAGGCAGGCGTGCAAACACAAGAAATATACCTCCAGCTATAAAGAATATTCCCATACTCAATGCGCTAAGACGTACATTGTGGCTGATTTCCAGTACACGTCCATAGGTAAAGGTACCAATAACAATCGCTAGTTTTTCAGTAACATCATACAAACTAAAATACGATGCGGTGTCTGTAGTTGTTTGAGGGATCAATTGAGCATAGGTACTTCGTGATACCGATTGGATTGCTCCCATCACAATTCCTACGAAACCTGCCAAGATATAAAACTCTGTTTTGGTTGTGATAAAATAAGCTGCTACACAAATGCCTATCCAAAGTATAATGGCAATTAGTATAGCTGTTGTATTACTTACTTTCATCGCGATTCGTGAAAAGGCAATAGCTCCAGGTATAGCTACTAATTGCAGGATCAAAACAATCGCAATCATTTCTGTGCCTTCCATTCCAATAGTCCGTTCTCCAAAAAAGGGGGCCATTAGCATAATACTTTGTACTCCCATCGACCAGAAGAAGAAACCTAACAGGTACCGGAATGTATGTTGGGAAGCTCTTACTTTTGCAAATACCTTCTTTAGTTCGTCAAATCCTTTAGTTAGTAATCCCGTACTTATGGAATGATTGGTAGGAATATCTTTCAGATAATAGAAGGCAATCTGTGAAAATCCAATCCACCAGATACCTACTGTTAGAAAAGACACACGTGTTGCAATTAGTCTTGTTTCAAGCCCAAACACATCATTAAAGAATATCATGACTAGATTAAGCACTAACAGGATAACGCTGCCAATATATCCCATCGAATAACCACGAGCTGAAACTTTGTCCATCCTATCAGGTGTGGCAATCTGAGGTAAAAAACCATTGTAAAATACAAGTGAGCCTGCATACCCTATACTAGCCAGAAAGGCACATAGGATACCGTACTCAATATTAAGACCTTTAAAAAAGAAAAGTCCTAAGCATGCTGTTGATCCCAGATAGGTGAAAAACTGCATAAAACGCTTTTTCTTTCCACTATAATCTGCTATACCTGACAGAATAGGAGCCAGAAAAACAATTACCAGAAATGAGGCTGAGATAGCATAAGAGTATAATACCTGGCTGTCAAATGTCAAACCCAAAAAATCAATCATTGTCTCCCCATTTGCATTTTTTCCAAATCCTTCTGGAGGCGCTTTTGAAGTAACATCATTATAGTAGATGGGAAAGATAGCTGAGGTAATAGTCAGATTATAGACTGAATTGGCCCAGTCATAACTACACCAGGCATTGAGCACTTTAGGATTGTTTTTTTCCGGCAGTTGGATTGTTTTCATATCAGGATAGTTTAACTCCTTGCTTCTGTCTTGCTTGTCAAAGATGTATTTCCTGGGTCAGAAGAATTCCTCCATTTGCGGAGGAACCTGACACTAAGATATATAAGACTGATAAGAAGCATCTTTTTCAGGAATTCTCATACTTTTTGCCTTCTATTTTTTCCGATTCGAAGTCATCTCGGATCGTTTTAGCAAGCGTAAAGCAAGAACCAACGGTAAATATAATACCCATAACCAAATATCCTTTGATCCATATCTCTACTGGCAGATGATAAATACCAATTACCATCAATGAGAAAGATAAAACAAAAGATGACCATACCTGAAAACGGTACATTGGAGTGGGTTTATTGACTACTGTGTTTTTAGATTCCATTTTGTGTGTGTTTTTAGTTAACGATTCAAAGATATACTGCGCGGATACCCTAAATCAAACGGAATTCTCTGTAAAAAGGACTTTTTAAGATTCTATAAAATGATTTTAAGTAATTGATATACAATACGTTATTAATTGTAAAAAGGACTTTAAAACTATTACTTTATATTCGTGTTTTACTTGTAATTACATGGACAATCTGGAAAGTATCATAGAGGCTATGCCTTCAGAACATCAGAAGGACTTCACGGCTTACCTGCAGCGTTTGAAATCAAAGCAAGAGCGAAAGGATATCGACTTGTTTCGATTGCTCGCAGAAAAACAAAAGCTGCCAGACAAGGAGAAATCCATCCCTATGTATTTGTATGGAAAGAAACCTAATCTGGTGGCCTATCATGCATTGCGAAAGAGATTGATGCGACAACTGGCAGATTTTATTTTGCTGAAGAGTAGAGAGTTTGACTTATCCGCAACAGCTTCAGTGTCTGAGTTACTGGCTTTGGCAAGATATCTGTTTGATCGGGGAGTAGAAAAAACAGCATGGAATATGCTTCGTAAAGCTGAAAAGATAGCTATACGAAATGATCACTTTGATTTATTAAATACTCTCTACCATTTTCAACTTGAAAAATCTGATAGTGAATTTGCCGATCCATTGGAATCTATTATAGAAAAGCGTAACCAGAATAAACCTCTCTGTGAAGAAGAAGAACGGGCTGTGATTGCACAAGCTTTGATTACCAAACAGTTGAGTCAGGCCCGACAAACCGGGGCAGTGCCTGACTTTGAATCTATTATATCAACCATTCTAGCGCAGTATCAGTTGACCACTGTTATAAGCAAACGTCCGGCAATGTTGTATAAACTAGTCAATATTGCCCGAAGTGTAGTACTGGTACGGAAGGACTATTATGCATTTGAACCGTATGTTATTCAACAGTACAACGCAACTACGTTTGAATTAAGACATGGATATATCCAGCTTCGGATGTTGTATATGATTGCGCAGACATTGTATCGTAATCGGAAATTTGATGAGTCTACAGTATATCTGACACAATTGTATGCTTTGTTACAGGATTCTCAGAAAAGTTATTGGGGACAATTTTATCCGAAGTATGTAATGTTACTGGCAGCCAATTATATGTATGACACCAAACGAGATGCTGCTATAGTATTGCTTGAGGAGTTGCTGAAGAAACAGAGTAAATTGCTATCTGTTAAGGATCAGTTGAATGCACAGATCAACCTGGCCTTTTACTATTTTCAACAAGAGGAGTATGGTAAAGCAAGTCGCCTGCTGCTGACTATTCCTCACTCAGATCAGTGGTGTCAGAAGAAAATGGGAATGGAATGGGTGTTACGAAAAAATCTGAGTGAATTGATTATTCAGTATGAGTTTGGAAATATAGATCTGGTTGTAAATAAAATCCGGTCTATAGAGACTACATTTGAAGGGCTTCTTAAGCGTTCGCGTAATATCCGGATGTATATGCAATTTGTGAAAGAGCTGGTAGAGCATCCGGAAACTTTTACGGATGATGTATTCCATCAGAAAGTAGAGGCTGCTTTTGTATTCTTACCTGTAGAGCAGGAAGATTTGCAGGCTATGCACTTTTATGCCTGGCTAAAAGCTAAATGGTTAAAACGTAAATACTATGATGTGTTGCTTGAGTTGGTTCAAAGTTCTTGAAGAACTTCTATTTGTTGGAAGGTAAATTTATCCAATAGTTCAGCGTAATGATTTTTACGAACTGCAGCTGTAAGTTGACAAATCAACTGAAAGTCCTGCGAAATAATTTCTGCATCATAGTCTTTCAGAAGCTTCATTACCTGATTCATCTGTTCATAGGTAAACTGTATGGAAAAAGGCATCGTCACAATCTTTTCTATAATCTGTGCAGTCTCCAATGCCTCAGAAGCTGAGGTACGATACGCCTGGATCAGACCACTAACTCCCAGCTTTATTCCACCAAAGTAACGCACTACTACCACCAGTACATCTGTCAGATTGCGGGAACGGATTTGACCCAGAATTGGGTCGCCGGCTGAGTGATTGGGTTCTCCATCATCATTTGCTCTGTACTTGGTTTTGTCAGCACCCAAAATATAGGCATAGCAATGATGTCGGGCATCAAAGTATGTTTTACGAAGTTGGGTGAGATGATCTTTAACCTCATCTTCTGTGCGAGCCGGATACGCAAATGCCAGAAACTTGCTTCCTTTTTCTTTGTATAATCCTTCCGATGGTGCAGCAATGGTAAGATAGGTATCTGACATACTATTTTTATATTCAGGTTTGGATAGTTTCCGACGAGTTCTAATTCTTCTTCATATAATTTTTGGCTTCTGCAATAGTGCTATCATATTCTGCAAGTTCCAGACATTTTTTGTAGTTGGCTTTTGCAATATCTTTCTTTCCTTCAGTTATGGCAATCCGTGCCAAACCTGCATAGGCCATAGCCAGAAAGTCATTGTTATAACGCACATTAAGCGCATTCATAGTAGTAGCCTTTAGATAATAGATCTTTGCCTGAGGTAGATTTTTTGTTTGTTTCTCCTGTATAATGCCATTAAAAACTGCAACCGTACTTTGAAAAACTTTATCCTTGTTTTGTCCTACCTGTGTTATAAAGGGTTCAGCCTCATCATATCGGCCATTGGCAAGCAGCATTTCAGCATGACGCATGGCAAAAATAATATTATTAGGATAACGGGTAATAAGTTGTTGGGTACAGGCTAAGGCCTTACCAGCCTGATATTCATGTTTTATATAGATATGAAGCAGAAAGAAAAGTGCCTCCACTTTGGTGAAGATACCTTTCTGACTACCAATTTCCAGTTGTTTCAATCCTAATGCTTTGTCACCATCTGCAAAGAAAATCATAAAAGGCTTGACAACAGGATGTGTTTCCGGATACTTCACAACATAATAGTTATATACGCCTACCGGAGAATAAAAATCGGCATACTGATTCAGCATCTTCATGCCGTCTTTCAAGTGTCCATATGTTTTGCGAGCCTCATTGACTGCGGAGGTCATTTCATCGCTTTCTGAATGGCTTAATGCCAGAAATCCATGAGCTGCCATTGCAAAAAATACTCCTTCCGGATCTTTATCATTTTTATCAAGCAGCACTTCAGCCCGTTTAATAACTTCGTTGAGATAGGCTCTGTGGGTTGCAATCACATTTTTATTTTCTCCTATCGGAATATTCTTCCAGGTTGTTTCCAGTGATTTTAACATGGGGTATACAGGATGCTGCGGATAACGCTGGCGAATTTTCTCAAAGATGGGGTTGGCTTCTGCAAACTCAAAATTGTACATTTTGTCAAGTCCTTCATGAATCCACTGCTGAACTTCATTATCCTGAAGGATCTGTGCCTGTACAGGAGATAACAGGAATGAGAATATAATTACAAAAAAATAATACTTTTGAGACAGTCTGATCATTTCAGATGATTTTAAGCAATATAAATTGTATTTCTATAACAAAACCCAACGTACAAACCTATGAAAAAGATTCCCTTTCTGATTTTCTTTATTACTGTTCTAAGTACATCAGCGGTATTTGCACAAAAAAAAATTGTGAAAACAGAAGAAGCCCCACTACCTGTAGGTCCATATAGTCAGGGAGTGATTGCCAATGGATTTTTCTTTGGTGCAGGACAGACAGGTGTAGATCCAAAAACCCGTAAACTGGTAGAAGGTGGCATTGAACAGGAGACAACTCAGACCCTTGAGAATATCAAGGCTGTCTTAAAGGCCGCCAATCTGGATCTGACGAATGTAGTGAATGCTACAGTCTATCTGAAGGATATGAATGATTTTGCAAAGATGAATGCCATCTATGGCAAGTATTTCAGTACTAATCCGCCTGCCCGTACCACAATCAGTATTGTAAGCCTGCCAGGGGGAGCCAATGTAGAGATTGCCGTAGTCGCTGTGCTAAAGAAGTAAAGAAGAAAATGAATCTCTTTGAATAGAAGGGAACTGGTTCGAACGTCCGTTCGGACCTATATTGAAAGCAACGTCCGTTGCGTTGAAACAAATTAAGCCTTGCTCAGGCTTTGAATTAATCAACGCAATGGACGTATTTTCAAAGTGGACATATATGGCAGAAGGTAGAGGTATAAAAAATGGTGCACCTGCCTTACTGGCAAATAATACAAAACTGAGAAAGTTATAGGACATAACCATGTAATTTGGGTATCAACCGTGTCTGCCGAATATTATTCCCGATGAAATCTATTTTTTTAACATTCTGTTTTAAATTTGTGATTCATAAGTGAATCTACTCACTTTTACCATTGTCTCCAGATTTCTGACTAAATGATTACCGAAAAACTCCGCTCCCTGTCTGCACAAATAGAAGGCGAATTTTATTCTGATAATACCATTCGTACCCTATATGCCACTGATGCGTCTGCTTATCGTGAAATGCCTCTGGCAGTAGCTATTCCCAAAAGTGTCGAAGATCTTAAAAAGCTGATTGCTTTTGCCCGTAAGGAAAAAGTAGCTTTGATTCCACGTACTGCTGGTACATCTCTTGCCGGACAGGTAGTAGGTAGTGGATTGGTAGTGGATATGTCCAAGTATCTGAATAAGATTCTGGAAATAAATGTCGAAGAACGGTGGGTACGGGTACAGCCAGGAGTAGTGCGTGATGAGTTGAATCTATTTCTGAAAGAGTATGGGTTGTATTTTGGACCGGAAACTTCTACTGCCAACCGGGCAATGATAGGAGGGATGGTTGGTAATAATTCCTGTGGGTCAAACTCTGTTGTATATGGTAGTACTCGTGAACACCTGATTTCAGCGAAAGCATTGCTGAGTGATGGGTCGGAAGTAGATTTTCATGAGTTGAGTATAGACGAATTTGAAGCAAAATGCCTGGGTGTCCCTGCTACAGGCACTGTACCTCGTGGCTTTAAGCCAAAAGACGATCTGGAAACTAAACTTTATCGTTCGGTACAGGAAATACTCTCAAATGAAGAGAATGCACAGGAAATCCGGTCTCAGTTTCCTAAACGCAGCATTGCACGCCGTAACACAGGGTATGCTTTGGATTTACTGCTCGAAACTGAACCTTTTACACCAGGAAGTCCGGCTTTCAATTTCTGCAAACTGATTGCTGGATCAGAAGGGACACTGGCTTTTTTGACTGAGATTAAACTAAACATATTACCTCTGCCTCCTAAAGTAGCCGGTTTGGTTTGTGTACACTTCAATACCATTGATGAAGCACTGAAAGCCAACCTGATTGCCCTGAAATACAATCCGTCAGCTAGTGAACTGATCGACCATTATATTCTGGAATGTACTAAGGAGAATATTGAACAGAGTAAAAATAGATTCTTTGTACAAGGCGATCCAGGAGCTATCCTGGTAGTAGAGATTGCTCGTGAAGACAAGGATGAGGTGGCTAGACTGGCAGCTGAAATGGAGGCAGAAATGAGAGCATCTGGACTAGGCTATCATTTTCCTGTTCTATATGGGGAAGACACCAAAAAGATATGGACATTACGTAAGGCAGGATTGGGTCTATTGACTAATATGCCTGGTGATGCCAAGCCTGTTGCTGTTATTGAAGATACCGCCATTGATGTAAATGACCTGCCTGACTATATCCGTGATTTTAATCAAATTCTGGAAAAGTATGGTTTGTATTCTGTCCACTATGCACATGCTGGTTCAGGAGAGTTGCATTTGCGTCCGATTATTAACCTGAAAACAGAAGAAGGCAATCAACTGTTCCGGAAAATTGCAGAAGAAATTGCCTTACTGGTAAAAAAATATGATGGTTCACTGAGTGGTGAACATGGCGATGGACGCCTGAGAGGTGAATTTATTCCCTGGATGGTTGGAGAAAAGAATTACCAATTATTCAAGCAACTCAAACAGACCTGGGACCCAGACAATATCTTTAATCCGGGAAAGATTGTAGACACCCCTCCTATGAATGAGTTTCTACGCTATACTCCAGGTCAGAAGAATCCTGAAATCAAGACCATCTTCAATTTCACACGGGAACAGGGAATACTGCGTCATGCTGAACAGTGTAATGGGTCAGGTGACTGTCGCAAAACACAACTGAGCGGAGGAACCATGTGTCCAAGCTACATGGCCACCCGTAATGAAAAAGATACTACTCGCGCTCGCGCCAATATTCTGAGAGAGTTCCTGACTAACTCAACCAAAGAAAATCCATTTGACCATGAGGAGATTAAAGAGGTAATGGATTTGTGTCTGAGTTGTAAGGGGTGTAAGTCCGAATGTCCATCCAATGTGGATATGGGTAAGCTCAAAGCAGAGTTTCTGCAGCATTACTACGATGCCAATGGTGTGCCCATGCGTAGTAAGTTAATTGGAAACTTCTCCAAGCTCTCAGGTATTGCTTCAGTTATGCCTTGGGCATATAATCTTGTCTTCAAAACTCCTTCCTTACGTCGTATTGCCAATAACATAGTTGGTTTTCACCCGGATCGTACTATGCCACTGCTGGCCTCAACTACGCTGAAGAGTTGGCATTCCAAGCGGAAGACGGTTGCTTCTGGTAGAAGAGTCTATCTCTTCTGTGATGAGTTCACCAACTTCAATGATGTGGAAATTGGTAAAAAGGGTATTCTGTTACTGGAAAAGTTAGGATATGAGGTTATTATCCCTAAACATGTAGAGAGTGGACGGGCTTATCTATCCAAAGGGTTATTACGTAAGGGGAAAGAGATTGCCGAGCAAAATGTACAGTTGCTGAAAAACACAATCACAGAAGAAACTCCTCTAATAGGTATAGAGCCATCTGCCATACTTACGTTTCGGGATGAGTATCCGGAATTAGTGAGTGAAGGTATGCAGGCTGATGCACAAAAACTTGCTAAAAATGTTTTCCTGATTGATGAATTTCTGGCCAAAGAGTTAGATAAAGGTAATTTAAAGAGAAATCAGTTTACCCAGGAAAAACGCCTGATCAAACTACATGGACATTGTCAGCAAAAAGCTGTAGGATCGTTGGTTCCAACCAAGAAAATATTATCCTTGCCTGCAAACTATGAAGTACATCTGATTCCATCTGGCTGTTGTGGCATGGCGGGTTCATTTGGATATGAGAAAGAGCATTATGACATTTCGATGAAAATCGGCGAACTGGTTTTATTCCCGACTGTTCGTAAACAGCCTGAGGATGTGATTATTGCAGCGCCAGGTACCAGCTGTCGACACCAGATTCATGATGGTACACATAGAAAGGCTCTGCATCCTGTCGAGATTTTGTATCAGGCTCTTGTCTGATAAATATCATATAGGATAGTATAAATTTCCAGGATATTTGCCTTTATTGCACCCTCAGATAGTAATATATTGAGTATCACTTAGTTATTTTGAAACTAAGATGATATTATTTTTGTGGTGTAAATCATTTAAAATCAGTGTGTTATGTCTGATGATTGGCTGCTTTGGCAAAATCTTACAGAAATTATTTCAGGCTTTTTATAATCAGGGGTTGTTTTTACAAGATTTTTTGTTAAAATTCTGAGCTAATTTTACTTCAAATAAAACCAGCAGAAGTTCTAATTTAAATTGATGATGCGTTATTCCAAACCAATCGTCCACACAGCTTTTATTATCAGTACACTGGTTTTGGCATGGATTGGATTTAGCATATACCAAAACCACAAAGTAGCTTTGGAGAAGGCTGCACAGGTTTTTCATTCCAACCGGATCATTTATACGGCTGAGAAAGTTTTATCTCTGTTAAACAGGGCTGAGAATGGACAAAGAGAGTATGTGGTCAGCAATGATAGCATAGATTTGCAGCCTTATTATAGAAGTATAGACTCTGTGGGAGGATACATTGATTCCTTGTATTATCTGACTAATTCCAATACTCATCATCGACTACTGATCGACTCGCTAAAAAAGAATGCATCTGTAAAGATTGATTTGATGCAGTATGCTATTCTGTTAAAGAATAATAACAATCTCTCCGGTCTGGAATCACTTTATAAGTCTCCTCAGAACCGTGCTGCCATGAATAATATTCAGCATGTTTTGCAGGAGGTTATTGCAGAAGAACGAAATCATCTGACTTTACGAAACCGAGAATACGTTTCTTCAGTGCATCGTACAACACAGGCGATTTACTGGGTACTCGGATCTTATCTGCTGATGATATCCGGGAGTTTTATTCTGATCCGGAATAAATTCCGAAACAAAGATTATTACGAAGGCAAACTGGTAACATTGAGTGCAGAATTAAAGCAGAAAGACGAAGAGTTGCACTCCAACAACCGTGAGTTAATGGCCAATAGCAATGAACTAACAGCTATTTATGGCCAGCTGAATAAAATAAAAAATGAATTTGCCAATATCTCATTGTCCCGGATGGCAAAAATCCGGCGTATTAATAATCTATTGGTGGCAGAGGCTCACAAACGTGAAAAAATAACGGATGATCTGCGTAAAAGTGAGTCTCGTTTCAAAGCAGCCCTAAACAAAGCTCCTATTGTTGTATTTAACCAGGATATTCATCTGCGTTATACCTGGATTTATGATAATACCAATCTATCGCAATACCATTTCTCTGATTCATTAGGCAAGACGGATACTGAAATATTTCCGGTAAAAGAAGCCGAACAACTGACTGCCATTAAACAACATGTGCTGGAAACAGGCGAAGGAACTGCTCAGGAAATCAATCTTAGCTTTGGACGAAAAAAAGTCTATCTATTGCTGACAATTGAGCCAACTTTTGATAAAAACCAGAAAATAAAAGGAATTACCTGTGCCGGATACGATATCACAGACCAGAAGAAGACCGAAGATGTATTGCGACACACATTGAAAGAACTGAAAAAGCGTAATCATGAACTAGACAACTACGTATACAAAGTATCACATGATTTGAGAGCTCCGCTGGTTTCCATTCTGGGACTGATCAATCTGACCAAGATGGACGATAATCCGGACACACTGCGTAATTATCTGTCACTGATTGAGAATAGGGTAAGTAAGCTGGATGACTTTATCAAATCTGTCCTGAATCATTCCAGAACACTGAACTCTGAAATTATTATTAAACCCATCGACTTCGAGAAAATTATTCATGATTGTGCGGATGAACTTCGTTACCTTCCTAATCTGGAAAAACTGCATATCGAAGTAAATATTGACAAAGAAGTGGAGTTTCATAGTGATGAACTGCGTATTGGTATTATTCTTAAAAACTTTATTTCCAATGCAGCAAAATACCTGAACCCGCATGCTGACTCTAACTTTCTGCGTTTTCAGATTATAGTTACTGAGCAGCAGGCAAAAATTATCATCGAAGATAATGGGATGGGTATTGAAGAACAATATATTGCCCGCATCTTTGATATGTTCTTCCGGGCAACTCCTAAGTCTGATGGATCTGGATTAGGTTTGTATATTGTAAAACAAACTATTGAACGATTGGAAGGAAGTGTCTCTGTAGATAGTGAAATTGGTAAGGGAACTACATTTCGACTGTTGATGCCTAACTTTAAGGTACAATAACTATAGTAGTATACTAAGGAATTTCGAAAGCATGAACGATTACTGTTCATGCTTTTTTGTTGTATAGGCTATTTATAGCTAACTACCTTTACATATTGCGTCTCAAGTTCAACCTCATTATCTACCTTTCAACACATTTTATCGAAAAGTTTTAGTATGCCCTTGCTTTTCTTATTTCTTAATCTTTACATTTGTAGTGTACTACTTAAGTAATACACTATGATAATCGGATTCCCTTCAAGACAATCACTGATACGATTCACTATTGGATCTATTCGCTTTTGGTTAGGGTTAATTTTTTTGACTTCCGGATTAGCGAAGCTGACTCATAATACCTTCCCAAATACAATGGGCCCTCCTTTTCTGGAAGATGAACTGGCTAAGTATGGTTTAGGAATGTATGCACGATTTATAGCTTTCAGTCAGGTGACTATTGGCTTTCTGCTGATATCTAAACGTTTTGCTACGCTGGGAGCTGTTATGGCAATGCCTATGCTGGTAAATATTCTGGTTGTAGTGATTTCGCTGAAGTGGCAGGGGACACCTTATGTAGTTGGTTTCTTTCTGTTCTGTACTATTCTATTACTTATATACGACTTTCATAAACTGAAATTCATTCTTTCTGATAATCCGGCACCCTTGATGAATCATCCTATAGAGAGAAATGATTGGCGACTGGACTTGGGTAATGGAGTAGCTTTTATAATTCTGTTGACAGGTGCTATGCTGTGGCCTGTGAGTGAACTGATTTCAATGTATCTGATCAATCTGGGTATTGTGCTGCTGATTGGTTTGGGCATTGTGGCTGTTGTGTTGCATTGGAGGCAAAATAAAGTACACAATACTTTAGCATCGGAAGTGCCTTTATAAATTTAACTAGTGTATTCTACTGAAATTTTACTACACTCTATATAATCTATGATTGACATTCAAAGTGTTACGTTTGGGTATAACCGAAAAAAACGACTGTTTACGGATCTGAGTCTTACGTTGCCTAAGGGAGCTGTATATGGATTGCTTGGTAAAAATGGAGCAGGGAAGTCAAGCTTACTCAAAAATATGGCTGGTTTGCTTTTTCCGGTATCAGGCAAGTGTTTGGTCAATGGGAGGGAAGCAAAGAAGCGTGAGCCTGAGTTTTTGCAGGATATATTTTTCATTCCTGAAGAGTTTTATGTGCCTTCAGTTCCTATCCGGAGTTTTGTGAAAACGTATGCGCCCTTTTATCCTTCTTTTAATGCCGTACAGTTTCAGAACTATCTCAAAGAGTTTGGTATTGATGATAGCCAGACTCTGACAGAGTTATCATACGGCCAAAAAAAGAAGGTCTTGATTGGGTTTGGACTTGCTACGAATACCAGTGTCCTGATTATGGATGAACCAACTAATGGACTAGATATTCCTTCTAAAACCCAGTTCAGAAAGATCATTGCTTCAGCCGCTACCGAAGATCGTATCATTATTATTTCTACGCACCAGGTGAGGGATCTGGAGAGTCTGATTGATCCTATCATTATTCTGGATGGAAGTGAGATTTTACTATATGCCAGCATTGAGCAGATTACAGAGAAGCTTTGCTTTAAAACTGTATCTAAAGTAGAGGAACCTGAGTCTGTTCTCTATTCAGAAAGTACGGTACGTGGGATTTCTTTGGTGCAGGAGAATGTGGAAGGTGAGGACAGTAAGGTAGATCTGGAACTTTTGTTTAATGCAGCACTTGCTACGAAAGAAAAGATGCGACAATTGTTTGCCAACACAGTATCCGCTAATGTGGAGAAATAGAATACATCTTCAACTATGTAAACGGTAATACCCAACACGCCACTCTTATGATTATTCAGACACAAAACCTGCAATTTGGCTTTAAGAAAGATCAACCTATTATTAAGGATCTGAACCTGAATGTAGAGAAAGGTTCTATCTATGGCTTCTTAGGACCTAATGGGGCAGGTAAAACTACAACTATGCGACTTATTTTGGGATTGTTACCCAATCCTGAAAACAACATCCGGATTTTCGGCAAAACCTTATCCGACAATAGGTTAGATATATTTTCACGCATTGGCAGTATGATAGAGATTCCTTCTCTCTATGAACATCTGACAGGGTGGGACAATCTGGAAATAACCCGCCGGATTAAAGGCGTTTCCAAAAAGCGTATTGACGAAACTCTGGAACTGGTAAAACTGACACATGCTGCCCATAAGAAGGTAAAAGCTTATTCCTTAGGGATGAAACAACGCATAGGATTGGCTGTTGCCTTACTTTCTGAACCTGAACTATTGATTCTGGATGAACCTACCAATGGACTAGACCCTAATGGAATGATTGAGACACGCGAACTACTGATTCGTCTCAATAAAGAAGCTGGTACTACCATTTTTCTGTCAAGCCACTTGCTGTCTGAAGTAGAGAAGATGGCAACTCATGTTGGAATTATTCATAAGGGAAGTATGCTGTTTCAGGGGACTATCCAGGAACTGGGAACCTTAAAATCCCGCCAGGCGATGTTATGTTTTGATACCAGCAACAACCTCAAGGCATTGGAACTATTAAATCCTCACTTTCAGGTAACGCTGAATGGCAATGGATTAAAAACTTCCTTCCAGGATAGAGAGCAGGCTGCTCATATCAACAGATTGCTGGTTCAGAATGAGATAGATGTGTATCAACTGGCAGTGATGGACAATGATCTGGAAAAACTGTTTCTGCAGATTACAGAGGAATCTGCTGTATAACATCTGCTACTACAACTATAAAACTATTGTAAACAATCGTAAACAGATCATTTTATGGCAACACTTGGCACTGTCTATCAAACCGAACTTATTAAATCCAAAAATACATTTGCATTGTGGCTGGCTTGTCTGGGAGCAGGGTTTATGCCTGCACTGATGTTTGTGGTATATCTAACCAAATGGGAGACTTTCGTTCCTCAGAAAGGCGCAAATTCCTGGAATCAATTTTCTTTTGCCAATTTTCAGGGAGTGTCTTTTTTTTTCATTCCCTTCTTTGTGGTATTGCTTTGCAGTCTGGTAATGAATATTGAGCACAAGTCTAATACCTGGAAATACTTGTTAACCCTTCCGGTTTCACGATTGTCAATATATGTCAATAAGCTGTCAATCATCCTTACGCTTACTGTATTGACCTATGTGTTGTTCATTGTCTTTCTGCTTGCTGCTGGCGTAGTATTAGGCATACTCAGACCTAAACTTGGTTTTTTAGATCAGACGCTGGCATTGGATGGACTGCTAAAACTGGCATTTCGGTCTTTTGCCTCAACATTGGCTATGCTGGCAATTCACTACTGGCTGAGTATCCGTCTAAAAAATATGATTGCTGCAATTGGAGTAGGGCTGATCTGTATTGTTACGGCAACTATTCTGTTTAAAAGATGGGAATATGCAATTTACTATCCCTATACCTTTACCATGTATACTATTTTTTCATCAGATAAGTCCGTTAAGGTGTTGGCCTCCCATGAATTATACAGTCTGGGCTATTTTGTAATCATCACCATTGCCGGATATATAGACTTTAGTCGGTTTTATAAAGGATAACTGTTTGCACTCAAAAGGGTAGTATATACCCATACACTACAAAAATCTCATACTATGTTAAGTTTTAAAAGATTAGGATTATTACTACGAAAACACTGGATTGAAAATTACCGCATATATCTGATGGGGATGGCAATAATAGCTGGGTTTACTATTCTTATATTTCTGTTGGTCTTTTATACCGAAGATGGAAAAATTGAAGACATATTCCAGATGGGTTACTATTCTGCCGGATTGTTTTTGTGTGGTACTATTTTTACCAGCTACATATTCAATGACTTCTCACAGAAACCTAAAGGAATCCTGTTTCTAACATTACCTGGATCATCACTGGAAAAGTTTCTGTCTTTATGGCTTTATGCTACTATAGGTTTTGTCATTGTATATTCCCTTATCTTTTATGCTATTGCTATTCCATTTGTTAAAGTAAGCCAAAGCTATAATGCAGATGAACTAGTAAGACATGATAGTCGCATTCAGGTATTGAATTTTTTTCAGTCAGAGAAAGAATTCTATTACCTCTTTTTTCCTTACTTCTTTATACAGGCTGCTTTTCTGCTGGGATCTGTATGGTTTGAAAGATTTAGCTTTATTAAAACAGCGATAAGTGGATTGCTGATAGTGGCGTTGTTTACGTTTGTTAATTATATAATAGGTAGAATTTTAATAGGCGAGGAATCTATAACTGCTATCCCTTTTCATTTGCTGAGACATAGTTATATAACGGCCAGATTACCAGAATCTATTATGAGTGTAATAGAATTTATTGCTAAATACTGTGTGACGCCTTTTTTATGGTTTATAACCTATCTGAAAGTTGCAGAGAAGGAGTTGTAATTAAAATTAAGACACGCAAATTAGATTATTTAAGATATGGAATTCAGGGAACAACAAGCGATCTATGTGCAGATAGCAGATTATATATGTGAGAATATTTTGCTGAAGAAGTGGCTGCCCAATGATCGGATTTTGTCCATTCGGGAACTTGCTGTTGAGTTGCAGGTGAACCCCAATACGGTGACCAGAGCTTATGATTTTCTGCAAAGCCGGGATATTATTCAGAATAAACGGGGCATTGGCTATTTCGTAAACGAAGATGCAGAGCAGGCTATCCTTGTCTACCGCAAGGAACAGTTTGTACAGCATGAGTTACCAGTTCTTTTTCGGAATATGTATCTGCTTAATATTGAAGTAGAAGAGTTGGAAGTGCAGTTTGAAAAATACAAAGAAGAAAACTTTAAAAAGTAAAAACACTTATCTGATTTGACAATGAAAACAAGCAATAAACTATTACTTGGCTTTGTAGGAGTATTATTTGCAGGAATGCTAACCTGTAATTTTATTCTCAAAGCAGAGTATGAGAGGATAAAAACTGAGAAGATAGCAACTGATGAATTTCGTACTCTGAGTAAAAATCCTTTTAAATACATTAGAGTAGACGGGAGAAACGCTGCTATTGAGAGTAGGGTGTCAATTGAGTTTGCTACTAATTACGAGATCTCTTCCTTGCAGGAGATAGAAAAGTTTGCCAAAATTCGTTTCAATGGTGATACATTGCTAGTGAACTTTGAGAAAATACCAGATAGTGTGGAAGTTGATGGAGGAAAATTATTTATTAAGTGTCCTTCTTTGCAGTTGGTTGATTTACAAGGTATGGATGGGTATGTGAGTGGGTTTAAATTGACTAATCTTGCTGTCATTCTAAAAGGTTCTGGAGAATTTAGAATATTTAGTAGCCAAATTGATAATTTAACAATAGAAGAATCTGATAATAGTAGTTGTGATTTGAATAGTGATCTTCATTCCCAAATTGAAGATAATAACGTTACTCAATCATATATTAATCATTTAAAATTGACTCTTAAGGATAAAAGTAGTTTTAACGCTGATGATATTCCATTCAAAACAATCGATCCAATTGTAGGTGATAGTGCTAATATCTCCTTATCCGGAGCATCACTGAGACCTTTGTTAAAGAGAAATGTTCAACAATAGTACAAAAAGAAAGGGCTGATCATCAGCCCTTTCTTTTTGTACTATTGTCTGGATTTTACATTCTCTACCGGCATCAAACGAAATACGTAACCCAGATTATAATCTATCTACTTCTTTTATTGAATGATTTTTTGATCCTGATATTGTTTCAGAAGACTTTCCGCTTTTTTAACATCATGTTGAGCAAGGGCAGCCTGAAAAGGTTTGACCAATTTTGCTGTTTCTGTATTGGGATGTTTAGACAATACGTATGTATAGGCATTCATAAACTCTTGATCAGGAGTAACTTTACCAGCCTCATCCTGGTAGTAAGATGCCGTGTTGTCCATCCCTTTGAGAAGGTAAAACAAATAGTTTTGATAGAGATCCTTGCTTCTTTCTGCAAATACAAAGGTAGGATTTGTCTGGTTGAACTTTTCCCACCAGATAACCCGGTCGGCTAGTGAGGTAATAGGAATATTAATGCCTGCATCTTCGGCAAATCCTTCCTTATTTTCTTTATTCAATTGAGTCAGATATGATTTCATGGTAGGAGAAACCATTGTGTAAAACCATTTTGCAATCAACTCTCGGTCTTGTTTTATGTAGGTTGTTCCTTCGGTCATTGCTACCTGAAAGCCATTCTGAGTTAACTTCTGGTTATAAGCAGTCAATTTTGCAGACAAAGGTACAGGCTTGGCTGTGGGGTCTACAATCAGGGAATCGTAATTGGTAGTATCGGATGCGTGGACTTCATCTAATCGGGTTCCTAACTTTTCATAGAAGGTGTTGAAGAACACGAATGCGGAATCACAAAGAGCAGGAGATGATCCTTTGAAAATTTCCTGAAACTTTTGTGCAGCTTTTGTAGCCGATTCAGCTGTCGAGTCATTTAGATTCGCCAGATACTGTACATATTCTGACAACTTGGGGTTTGTTACTGCCGCTGAGTCTGTTGATGAAGCTGTAACAGTTGTTGAATCTGTTTGTGTATTTGTTTCTTTTGAGTTTGACGTACAGGCTACAAAAGCCACTACGCAAATAAGTAAACTTAGTTTGTACATAGTCCGGATATAATATAGTCAGAATTGTAAAGCACAAATATGCAAAGTATTTGATTAAATGCTACAAGTTTAGGGTGTAACAAAGGATTACAATTCTGACTATATTATATCCGGACTATGCTATTCAAATTGTCCACAAACCTTTTCCAACTGAGTAATCATTTCATTGGTTTTGGATTGGTGTTTCGCAATCTGTTTTGGACGGATATAAAACCAGTTAAAGGCAATCCATATCGCTGTTACGGAGGCTGTTATGATACGGGGAATCATGCCCATTCGCATAATAAATTCAAACATATACAATCCAAGACCTATACTAAGCAGCAGAAAATAGAACGACATAGTGGTAGTTTGTATACGTTGCAGGTTTTTTTGATATACGATCATTTGTTGTAAATACTGACGACTATCGGTTACTTCAGACTTTTCATTGGAAAGTAGGGAGATAAGTTTACTTTGAGATATAATAACCATCACAATGCCTCCCATGATAATCACTACACCTATTCGGGTGGTAGCATAGACAGGCTCAATAAAATACCCAATAATGCCGATAAAGATAAACGTGACTGCCATATAGGCTATGGAGATAATATATTTCTGTTTCATCTTTCGTTGATAGGTATGTACTTTCTGATTCATTTCTTGTGCTGAGGGAAGATCTGAAGCAGGCATTTGCTGCCAGAGCTTCTTTAAGTCATCAAAGTTGTCCATGGTATTTCATGATTGAGCTGAGTTTTTCTTTGATCCGGTGAATACGTACCCGAATGTTTCCTTCGGAGATACCAATAATATCGGCAATCTGTTTCTGAGGAACTTCCTCGAGTACCAATGAGATAATCAAACGTTCGTTTTCTTCCAGTGATGCAATACACTTATACAAAAAAGCAACTTGTTCGTCCATTGTATCTGCTGGTTTTTCTTCCAGTTGCAGAGGCATTTCTGTTCTGACTTGCTTTTTTTCTTTTTTCAGTTGTCGTAAGCAGGTATTGGTTGCAATGGTAAATACCCATGTACCAACACCAGATTCGTTCCGAAAGCCGGGTAAATAGTCCCATACCTGAATAAATGTATCCTGCACCAGGTCTTTGGCCTGATCCGGGTCATTGACATACCCCATACACAGGCGGTATACTTTAGGTGAATACTGGGTATAGATTTCTTCAAAGGTCATGATGGATCGTTAGCATTGGCTAATGTACAATAATTTAAATAGTGTAGTGTTTGGTAACGTTTTAGAAAATACGCTCTATACATCCTGGTTCATTTTAGTCTTTCGTAGCCCCTTTCATTTTTCTTCCTACAGCTTGCTGCTTTTGTGTCAAAACACTGTGTGATAAACAAAAGAGCACTTTCCTCAATATTTCTGTTTGCATGTCCAACCCTTATCTTGTTCCATAACTTTTTCACTCTTGAGGGTGATAGGGAAAGATTTTCATTTTTTGTCCTCCTGAAAGGATCTCGTGACAAGACCGGCGGCCTTTCCAACTGGAGTTTATTTGTCTCTCATAAAGAGAACATGGCTCTATTTGTCACGAGATCCTTTCAGGAGGACAGAGGGTGCATGGTGCTTTCATGAGGGCAAAAAGAATATTCTTTCTTTATTTACAGACCTCATTTTCCAGAAAAGTTATGGTACAAGATAAAGACCAGCCTCATAGAAAAAGACTCTACCCACACTACCTTCCACGATTGACTTCATCTTAACTCTTTTTGTCGCATATAGCCTTTTGAGGACTACAAGTAGTTGTTAAAAATAATTTTTCCTTTAGAAGTTGCCTTGGCTTAGAAATGTGCGGAGTTGGTTATAGTACCAGTCTTTGTCGTCGTACATGATGAAGTGGAGACCTTTAGTGGAATATTCGATTCGTGCTGTTTTTAGGTTCTTATATTGGGAATTCATTGTGTCCTGATAGGCTTTGAAGCTGGCTTCCAGTAAGATCAGTGAAGGACAGGTGATAGCTGCAATCTTTTCTCGCATATCTGTATTGGAGAAGTCACAATAGATTTTACCTAATGTTGCCTTGTCTGATTTTAGGCTCCATTGTACTACAGTTTCCAGTTTTGAGGTATCTGCTACCATAGATCGCATGGCAGTATACTGGGTCGTTTTGAAGGTTTGTGGGTCCATTTTTTCAAATTGTTGGATAAAGGCACTACAATCCGGAGTGGCTTGGCTTTGGAAGTTTGAATTGTAAATTGCTGTCAGACAAGGTAGGGCATCTACTACAATCAGTTTGCCTATTTTATCCGGATACTCAGAAGCTAACCACATGGCTGCAACACCTCCCAGACTGTGCCCAACCACAATAGGTTTGTTCAACTTTTGTGTTTGTATATAGTGTCCTATTGCCTGTACCCATTCGTTCAGGCTTGGGTTAGCTTGAGGGGTTATACCTGCAAAGCCCGCAAAGGTGAATACATGTGATGTGTAATTGGGACCTAACTGCTGAATTGTTTCTTTCCATACATCTCCGGAACAGGAATATCCTGGAATAAATAAGATGGCTTGTTTGCCTTTACCTGTAACAGTTACCTGAAATGGAGAAGCATTTTGGGCTACACAACTGATACCAATAGCTGTAAAAAAAGATAGAATGAGTGTGAGTGTTATTTTTTTCATGTCTGTGTTTGTTTTGTTTTTCATTTAGGGAACACAGACACCGAAATGTTACAGAAATAGTTGAAAATATTTTAACTATTTTTTAAGTATTTAAAAATGAGTTGGTTATTGATTGGATGTTTGGATCTCTATGTTAGAAGATTGTATTTGTAGAAGAGGATATTGTTTTCTGCATAATTCTGTGACAACTTCTTTTTGCAAAACTTTATGCAATGAGTAAGTCTGTTTGTAGAGATTCTAGTATCTTGGGATGCCGCAACATCATACAAACTATTTATTTATCCAATGAAACAAAATTTTATTCTCATCCTTCTTTTTTTCATTAGCAGTATTTTATTGAAAGTAAATGGACAGACAAAACCACAACGTTCATTAGCCGAACTTCAGCAAACCTTTGTAGATATGCGTTTTGGCATGTTTATCCATTTTGGTATGCCTACCTATTATAACCAGGACTGGCCTGATCCGGAAGCTTCCGCTTCTCTGTTTAATCCTACAAAGCTTGATGCCAATCAGTGGGCAAAAGCTGCCAAAGATGCCCATATGTCGTATGGCTGCCTGACAACCAAACATCATAGTGGCTTTTGTATCTGGGATACAAAGACTACAGACTATAGTGTGATGAAAAGTCCCTATAAAAAAGATGTAGTAAAGGAATATGTGGATGCCTTTCGTAAAAACGGAATAAAGGTGATGTTGTATTATTCCATATTGGATACACATCATAAAATACGTCCCAATGAAATAGAACCGAAACATACAGATTTTATAAAGGCTCAATTGACAGAGTTGTTAACTAAATACGGAGATATTGAAGCTCTGATTATTGATGGATGGGATGCTCCCTGGTCACGGATATCCTATGATGAAATCTCCTTTGAACAGATTTATAAGCTGGTGAAAAAACTCCAGCCCAATTGTATTCTGATGGATCTGAATGGGGCAAAGTATCCTGCTGATGGTTTATATTATACAGATATCAAGACGTATGAAATGGGAGCAGGACAACATTTGTCAGGTGACAAAAATGAAATGCCTGCACTGGCTTGTTTACCATTGCAAAGCTCCTGGTTCTGGAAAACAAACTTCCCGACAACAGCCGTGAAAGATCCTGCCAAGCTGATAAGTGAGACACTGGAGCCATTGAACAAAGCAAACTGTAATTTTATCCTGAATGTGGCTCCCAATCGTGAGGGATTGTTCGATGAAAATGCACTAACTGCCCTAAAAGAAATAGGAAAGATCTGGACAAATCAGGGATCTGTTGGCAAAATTAAAGCTACAGGTGCACCGATTATTTCTTCCAATCTGGCAAAAAACAAGCCATCCAATTCTAGCTGGAGTTATGATATGGATATTATGGATTTTGCCAACGACGATGATTTTCAGAGCTCCTGGCAGTCTAACCCAGAAATAAAAGAGCCTTGGTATGAAGTTGATCTGAAAACTTCTCAGGCATTTACTACCATAACTGTGTTTGAACGTAAACCGAACATCAAAAAATACAAACTGGAATACTGGGCAAACGGTACCTGGAAACCATTGTTTGAAGGTGAAACCCAAGGTCGGGTAAAACTACACCGTTTTACTAAAGTACAGGGAAGCAAAGTCCGGATTATTATTCAATCCTACGAAAGCGCCCCATCCATTGCTGAGTTTGGTGTGTATAACGAGTCTTAAGAGTAACTTCTTTGAGTAGAGAAGTAGAAGCCTGTTCTCTTAAAAAGGACAGGCCTTTTTGTTGCTAAATATATGCATATGTCTTCGTCGAAAGGTTATTTGATTTTGTGGTTGGATTTGTTTTTTAGATTAGTAATTTCGTTTCTAGGCTCTTGCAAGTGCAATAATATTCCACCCCAACTTCGAAGGAAAGTTTACTGACTTGCTACCGAATCGGTGGAGCGCCCCAGTGGAAAATCCGGTTAGAAAATAGCTAAACTGTGGCTAATCGAATGGATACTTTTTATCTTATATATTGTTCCATGAATAAACCGCCACATTGTAGAGAAAACTCATTTGTTGTATCCTTTTTAATTATTTTAATAACAGTACTTCCTTTCTCTTTCTGAAATATCCAACCTTTACCTGAGCATCCATTTCCCACCACATAATCCTATACTTTTGATTAGAGCCTTCAAAAACGTTATACTTACTCTCTTCCATGTACTTTTTCACTACCTTAAAGTGATAATGTTCATTCCTATGTTTTCTTGAGATCTCTACATAATTCTGACAGGATTGACATAAAGTCAAAATGCTTATAAATAAAACAGTTATTCTTTTTGTAAAATGGAATCGAAACATATTTAAAAATGCAAGGTTAAAAGAAATGGTAAACTATAGAAAAAGTCCGACTTTAAACACCGTCACAATCACAAAGCATATACATAGGGGTTGTGATTGTGACGATCAATATTAGTAATCGTCCGAACAACCCCATCTTTACTTAAGGCATACCAAGTATTTATAATTAAGTAAGCTAGCAAAACGGCCCTGATCGGACGGTTATTCTTTACTTACAAAACTAGAAATTGAAGTGCTATCTGTAAAAACGGTGTAGCTTGGATGCTTACATTTTATCTACAATACCATTTTCCAACAAGTAATATAATTATAGCTAACAGGTGGATTAGAGGGATAAGCCTCATAAACAGTTCTAACTACATAAACTTTAGGCTCTCTATCTACTTCATCCTTCTTATAGGAAGTAATAATTAGAATTGAGAGTAAAAGCAGCGCTTTAAAGCAAGCTTTGTATAGTGTAGGTAGGTATAAAAATAGACATTGATGATAAGGAGAGTTTACCTACTTGGTTACAACGATAAATCTTGTATCATTGATGGGTAATGCTACTTCAACTCCATTCTTCCAATAAGTACCATTAGGAGTACCTTGCTCTCGGCTTCTAATTCCAGCTACATACACTTCATTGTCTAACACATAAATAGAACTTGCCGTAGAAAAAGGAGATCCTCCATCCAGATAAACAGGTGTTCCATTTTTCCAGTATGTAGCTTTTGTGCGAGTTCCTTCATTTACAGAACCAGCCAGATAGACATCATTTCCAGAGACAAAAATAGATGTAACAATTGCATTGCTTTTTTCATCTGCAATGTTGACTTCTATTCCATTTTTCCAATATTTAGCAAAGAGTTCCTCATTTTCTTTTCGCTCATAACCTGCCACATACACATCATTGCCAGACACAAATAAAGAGGTAGCAAGGGTTGAGCTTCTTTCATTTGATAGCTTGGTCACTACACCATTTTTCCAATACAAAGCCGTAGTGGTATAGGATTCATTAATATTGCTACGTTTAAGTTCTACCCCCAATACATATACGTCATTTCCAGACACATATATGGAAGTAGTTGGAGCATTTCCAGTACTAGTAGGTAATTGGTATTGTATGCCATTTTTCCAGTACATGGGTATATCTCTGTAACTACCTAATGGATCACCTGGTATTTGAGAGAGAACTCTAACATAACCTGCCACATACACATCCTTATCTGATACAAAAACAGAACTAGTATGAACATACCCATCCTCTATATCAGATTTCAGATAGACAGGACTTCCATTTTTCCAATATACATTATTGATGTCTCCAAATCCCGTCACATATACATCATCATCTGAGACATACATAGAAGTAGGTAGTACCTTGAATCGTAAATCACTAATAGTGTCTACCGCTCCATTTATCCAGTAAGCAATACGCGTATTTGTAACATATGGATCAGAAGGAGAAAGCTCATAAACAATTCCAAGCACATGTACCTTATGTTCTTTCTCTACGTCATCTTTTTTACAGGAGATTGAGATGAATAGAGTAACTAAAAGCAGCACTTTAAAACAGGCTTTGTAAGCGTTTTGCATAGTGTAGGTAGGAATAAAAATAGAAATTTATGATAAGGGGAGTTTACTTACTTGGTTACAAAAATCTCTGTTGCATTGTAAGATCCGACTCATATTGTCTTTCATTAGGTATGTTTGGGAAAGGATAGAAATAGCATAAAAAAGAGAATCAGTGAGTAAACTTGTGGTGTCTATGCCCAAGTTCTATGCAAGAAAAGTTCTGCGATCTCACCGATTGACCATCTTTGCTCTGATCAATGGCAAAATATAAAATCCATTTTAGAAACACAACGAAAAGTCAAACACGAAAAGCGGACTATCTTCAATGCAATTTTATGGATTTTAGCGACAGGAAGTCAATGGTGTAACCTGGAAAGCAGGTTTCCTGATGAAGCGTATCTGCTTCATAGGCAGACAGTCTATTATCATTTTAGTCAGTGGAAGAAATCGGGTATTTCAGAAGAAATTTTAAATAAATTGGCCATAGAAGCCCACATGAAAATGGATTGTAAATCTACTCCAAGTATGCTAGTTATCGATAGCCAGAGTGTGAAAATTACCCAATTTACTAGTGAAGATAAAGGGATTGATGGAGCTAAATGGGTGAATAGGAGAAAACGACACTACCTGTTACGAGTGTTGCATCGGCTTGCTGTAGATAAACTGGGTATTCCTTAGGCAATTGTAGTGACAGCGGCTAACGTATCTGATAGTGAAAGTGGAGAACAACTAGCGCAAAGACTAAAGGGAAAATCAACTCGTTTGAAGATTTTAAAGCAGACAAAGGCTATAAAACAGGTTTTGTTGAACACATTCAGGAAAACGCCCAAACAATCTCTTAAAAAGGATAGGCTTCTTTAGTAAGTAAGACAAGCAAAAAACATTTTTTAAAATGTCTGTAATTGCCTCATAATGAGTTCTGAGCGTAGTTTGAATATTTTTGGATGCTGCTTTGAAGTTGGGTATCTTTAGGGTATAAAATTACAACTCTAAATCGAAGCATTCCTATGTCAAAATATCATACTAATTCAACTAGTATCCGCAAATACAGATCTAAATACTATCGCCTGAGAGCGTATGAAGCTCGTTTGAATGAGCAGCTTCATCACATGAAGAAACGAATCAGACAAATCCAGCAGGATGAAGAGCAATCTCTTGCCACTCAAGCCATTCTTGTTGTGTTACTGGCACATGCAACCCAGCGAAAAGCCAAACTGGAAGTCCAACCAGCTTCTAAAGAAAGAAATAAGCAACTCAAAAAAGCGGAAAAAGAATTTAAAGAAGTCAATGCGAAATACAAACGCAATGAATACCATCTGGCTGTACTGGAAAAGAAAAAGGATAAAGACAATGCAGCTAAGTATATCCTCAAAGAAGCCAAACGGGATGATGTGACAGTCCGTATTCAGGCTGCGTATAAGACATGGAAAAAGTTTGAACAGATCGAACAGCAGGAAGAAGCTGATTTTAATGCTTTCAAAGTGGTGCAGCTAGCTAAAAAAGAAGAGAGTACTATAGCTGTAAATCAGGTTGTTAGTCCGTTTAATGCCAAAGTGCATTTATCTCCACGGATAGTTTCTCTGGTTCAATCGCACAGACAACCTCTACAAAATAACAATTCCAGACAACATGTCTGCCTGCCTGTAAGAATGCAGACTGTCACACTATCTGAAATCGGGCAATTACAAAGGAACCTGAAAAAAGCAGAGAGTAAGGTGTTTATCTAACACAACTACAGTTTGTATACCTGCCCGTTAATCCGGATTTCAGTGAAAGGCGGATTATTTTCAAAATATCCCCGGAAAAGAGAATTTCTGGATAGAATGCCTTTGCCTTTATGGAAGCTAATATCAAACATTGCATTTGATCTGCCACAAATTACACATAGATAACGGAATGTTATTTTGTCATTATCTCGTTCAATAACAGTCGGTTCTTCCGGAGTGCCCGCAACCTTTTTGCCTTTTTTCATTCTAAAGTTAGCAATGGTTTTACTGTAGCCAGGTGCATTTTCATAGACTTGTATCAGATTGAGATCTTTGTCAATTCTGATATAAAGGTTTCCTTCTCCTCCTAGGGGAGATTTTGTATACATCTGGTAGTATGTATGTCCATCAATGACTTTTGTATTCGTAATTTCCAGATAGTCGTTGTCATCTACTTTCCAGTAATTACCTACCTGAAGAGGAAAAAAATCAGCGCTAGCAATTGGATCAGGTTCTGTATTCTTACAGGAGAATAGGAGGAGAGAGAGAATAGAAAAAAGTAAAATCCTTTTCATAAAGCATTCATTTGTAAAATGATGAAATCAGTATACTTTTTGAAAGGAGTTGTGTGTAAACAGGTGAAATATCAGCAGTCATATTTCTGTCGACAGATCAGAAACAGAACCTGTTAGCTAAGCTAGTAAAAAGATTGATAGTAACAAAAATGAAGTTAGTTTTTTAATGTATTTGGAAATAGTATATTTTGTTTTGAAACTACTATTGTTTGAATACTCTGGGATGTACTATTTTTATGTGAATAATTGCTTATACACTTTCCTGTTTTTATGTATCGCATACCACTAATTATTTTAGCCTGTATATGGACTCATCTTGCTCCTGTATATAGCCAGGATTCGCTTTCTTTTTCTTTAAAAGTTATTGAAGAATTACCACCTTTTAGTGTAAACATAAGTACAACTCCTTCTTTATGGGATTTTCAAATGCCCTTTGATTATGTATCTCAATCACCAGATAAAGCAACAAAGAAGTTTGTCGAAAGTATCACTACTTGCTTCATAAAGAACCAGATTCACTCAATAACCAGAGATATAGTCAACTCATATATGCATTGTAGGCAGAAAACAAGCTGGAAGAAGCAGAAAGAGCGTGTTTGAAAATCATCCATTCATCTGATCCCTATTATACAGACACTTATTACTATCCCTCTGATATTGCCGGCGATACTACTGTTGGATCATATGGTTATGGGAGTTTTACGACAGATCACCGAAATGCCGCTGCTATTCTTCTGACGAAGATTTGTTTGAAGCAACAAAGATTTAAGGATGCCTATCAGTATCTGGAAGATGCTGTTAAAAAATATAAGGCTACATACACCTGTGGAACAGGATTCTTGCAGCAGAAGAATGAATATGATTTTCTATATGCGAGTTGTTATGAAGGTTTAAGCCAGTATAAACAGGTATTGGAGCTATTACTTCCCGAATGTCTGAATCGCCATGATGAGATAAGTGTTCGGGTGATAAAAAAGTTATTTACACCCAAAGCTATTGCAGATAGTTTGCAGAAAGCAGAGCAATCTATGCAATTTTTTTTGGACACCTTGCCTTCTTATTTTTACAGTACACATTTTGCTACATCAGATAATGCTGAAAGAACAGATACAATTGTTTTTTATTCAGGAGTAGCTACAATGACTTTGTTTGGTAAATCTATTCAATTAGATGCATCTGGCATCAAAAATGGTGAACATGCCACTCGTGAATATTTTATTCGCAAGTTCAGGAAATCCAGTTTTTACAGTGAATTAGACTCAGAGTAAAATCATTCAGACAATTTTATATTATGGCAAAATGTATGGTGGCAATCTTTATTGGAGCCATGTTCTTAGTCGCAGGTTGTCGACAAGAGACTAAGGATACAGATGCATCAAAGACAAATGTGCAGACAACACTCGATACAACTAAAGCAAAACTGGCAAAGTTGATTAATCTGAGTGTATTTAAGCCTACTCATGTAAAATATTACTACACATTTATTGATAACTCCGGGCAAAACGAACGACTATCTGTACCAGGGCCTTCAGATAGTTATTTACAGGCTGTTTTGTATTTTGATACTGTTACATTTGATAGTTTACAAAAACGCTATCATACAATAGAATATACTTCTCCAGGTTATACTTTCCAGGAGTTTGATTTTGACTGGCTGGATGCTACAGCCAAAGAAGAGTTGCATAAAAGTGATACAAGCTATCATGGGCATAGGGATTACTTTTTTGGACTGGGACCAACAGGAAAATTGTGGTTTCTCAATAACAAAGTTCTATTGATGAAAAGCTCGAATTAATGTGTAGATATTCAGATCTTTATAGGTAGATAAGTGTGTTTCTTTTTATCTTGTAGTGAATCATGGTTTTTACTCATAAACTACAATCCTATGAACCTGTCTGCTACATTATCCCATCATTTCAATCTGATACAAAGCACTGCCTACTTTATCAGGAAACATTTTTTGGTAGTCGTCAGTCTTAGCCTCATTGCTGCCTTTGGCAGAGTTATTCAATTGGGAGGATTTGGTGCAATAAGTACATGGTTGCATATCGTGCTGGAGGTTGTAATCGAATCTGCCCGTATTCTCTTATGTATATATGTATTAGGATTTGCCAATGTAAAGAATGGTCTGCTGCGTATAAAACGATTCTTTACAAGCAAAGGCAATCGCAAGCAACAATGGAGAACCGCTGTTCAAAAGTTTAAGCAACAATGGATATCCCTTGTATTCAATTTAATATTGTTTATGGTTATTGCCTGGGTTTTTAACTATCTGATAGATCAGGCTGCTTATGAGACCTGCTTTTATTTAAAATTGAAAGAAGGTGGTATTCTGGTTAGCTCTGCTTCTGAATGGACAATACTTTTGTTTCTAAAGAACTTGTCTGTAATTCCCTTTACGTTGATTTTTGAGACCTTGCTATTGCTTTGGCTTACCAATAAGTTTGACAGGCTTCAGCACAATGCCCAGCCTGGCTATTAATTCTCAACTTCATTCTGTAGAGGTAGCATTACTCTTTTGAATAGCTGTTTGATCCTCTCAATCTCTTCCTGATACATTGTTTTTTTGCGGGTAGCAAAATAGAGCGTATTGGTTAGTTTGGGTGATCCCTCCCATATAAGCTTGATTTGTCCATTCCTGATTTCCTCCCGACAAAGGAAGTCAGGAATGACAGCCAGTCCTTTCCCTCCGGATAAACAACGCACAATAGAGTTTAAATTGGGAACAATGTAATTGGGTCTGAAATCCGGATGTTTTTTAAAGTTTAGCTGCCAGAAGCGAAACAGATGTTCCATATCTCCTGTAGTCCCATACCATTTTTGTTGTATGAGCCAATCCTGCATGCTTTGTTTGTCTTTCTTTTTGACTAAGTGCTGAAAAGGCAAATCGTCTATATCCGCACCGCCTACAAGTACAAGCGTTTCAGATGAGAATGCTTCATGATCAATCTGAGAGGACAAGCCTTGCTGGGGTGTAATGATGAGATCAAGTATTCCTTTTTCCAGATTATCCAGCATTTCAGGATAATCACCAAACCGGATAATGACATTGAAGGGAAGTGATGAAATATACTGCTCCAATGTAATCTGAAATGTTTCAAAACACATCCCGATACTTACTGTAGGCGTATGTTTCTCGGTACTTTTCTGAAAGTTTTTTTCTGCCTCCTCCAGCTTCTGTAAAGGCTCACTGATAAAGTTATAGAAAATCTTTCCCTTTTCGGTAGGTATCATCTTACGACCTGTGCGTTCAAATAGCTTGTAGCCCATATAACTTTCCAGCGAGCTCAGATGTAGACTCACTCCCGGTTGGGAAATGAACAGGCTTTCAGCAGCACCACTCAGTGTGCCGGTTTTGTATATCGCTTTAAAGGTGCGGTACCATTCCAGATTTACCATAGTTAAAGTATTATAATTCTGATACGAAGGTATAATTTAAGTTATTTTACTGATACATATAGCTGTAGTATTTTTGTATCAGTAAACAAAACAGATATGAAAAAGATATTCATTATAAACGGAGGGCAGTCATTTGCGCATTCAGGCGGACAGTTTAACGAAACTCTTACTGCTGTTACAGAAACATTCTTCAAAAACCAGCCTGGCTTTGAAGTAAAAACGACCCATGTGAGTGAAAATTATAATCCGAAAGAGGAGGTAGAAAAATACAAATGGGCTGATATAGTAATTTATCACACACCTGTCTGGTGGTTTCAGTTGCCTCATGGATTCAAAAAATACATTGATGTTGTCTTTACAGAAGGACACAACAACGGGATTTATCGCAGTGATGGACGTTCTTCTCAGAATCCAGCTATTAACTATGGCACAGGAGGGTTATTACATGGCAGACAATATATGCTGACTACTTCATGGAACGCCCCCAAGGAGGCTTTTACACTACCCAATGAATTTTTCATGGAAACCAGTGTAGACAATGGCCCTTTATTTGGCTTTCACAGAATGAATGCCTTTACGGGCATGAATCCTCTGGAAAGCTTTCATTTTCATGATGTGGAGAAAAACGCAGACATAAAACGGGATATGATAGCCTATACCCAACATCTGGAAAAGCTCTTTGTTTCCACTGAGGTGGTTAGCTAAGCAGAACTTGGAAAGTAACTAAAAGGACTATACAGAAATGAGGGAAGAGAAAATTCTAATCCGTATTTATCTGAATAGTAAAAAGGCATAGGATTCGTTTTTTAATAAGGCTGTCAGGAAACATGTGTAATAGCTAATCTTTAATACTATGCGTCCACGAGCCTCCCAGGAATAGTTTTGGTCGTTTGATGAAATCTTTGCTATCCTTGTTAAGTTTGATGGTATCAGATTGGTTGATTATAAAAACCTGACCAAACGTCGGGAATGCGGCTAAGAAGCGGCTTTCAATCACTGCTCCATGATTGGCTTTAAGAATGAATGAATAGGTTCTGACAACTGTATCCCAGTTGGCCATTGGGATTACAATAGGAGGCAAGTCGTTATCTTGCACCATTAAATTAAAAGTCTTTATCGAGTCGCGGATGCAAAGGTTGTACTGTGACTGGCCACTATCACCAGGAAACCTGAAATTAGCTGGATAAAGGACTTGAATGGTTTTATCTTGGTTTGTCTTGTTGTGTATTGCTACACCAATGCCTGGATCACATGAATACAAACAGGATAGTAAGAGCATGATAACTCCTGCAATTTTTTTGTTTCTCATTCGTATGATATCAGTTTAAGAAAAAGAGGTTAAAAAGTAATCACAATACTCCAGCGCCTACAGCCTTTTCAAAAGTGTAGACGCTGGGGTATTTACTTATATCCCCAATCCCTTGTATTGGGAAAAAGAGTGGTTTATTTCAGAGAACGAACAGTTACATGATCTTCTTCGCCCATTTTCCATACTTCTCCTGTAATCTGAATAGTTTCTCCCACCTTTACAGCCCGATATTGACTTGCATTTTCTTTCAGATTGGCGTGGCTAACTGTAGCAAAATATGTTTTGTTGTCACTGGTTACTAGCTTGGCTGTATAACCATCCTTGCCTGGTGTTACTTCTTTTACTTCTCCCGAAATAGATTCAAGCTGGGTTTTTGTACTGTCTTCTGTGGCAGTAGAAGCTGTTGTATCCTCTACTAGTGTGGCTACTGTGTCTGCAGTCGATTCTGTTGTTGCTGTCGACTCTTCAGTGTGTGAAGCACAACTTGCAGCAAAAGCCAGCATTGCTACAAAAGACATACTTCTGAAATACTGTTTCATAATTGAATGTGAAAAATGAAAAATAAAATAGGGTACAAAGGTATAACAAAAAACAGCTAAGTTTTTCAAATCGGATGCTGCAAAACTCTTATATAAACTTAGGTGCTATTCCTGAGCCTTTTATCTTGTTATCTGTCCAGGTATGTTATTCTATGTAGTCTAATTTAGTATCAAATTACCATGAGATACTTGATCTTAAAGAAACAATAACATGAATAAGAAGTTATGGTACAATCAGAACGAAGCAGGCCACATAAATCAGGAAGCAACTATTACCTTAAAAGACAATGGGCAAGGAATTGAAGATGCATACAAAGAAAAAATTTTTGCTATGTTCTTTCGTGCATCAGAAAGAACGGATGGTTCAGGGCTTGGTTTATACATTGTTAAACAAGCGATAGAACGAATGGGGGAAAGATTATGCTTATGAGCGAAATAGATAAAGGGACTACTTTTACTATCATTTTACCTAATCTCAAACCCACAATTGGTAGTATGTAATCTTGCTTTAGCAGAAAATAAAAAAAGAACCGACAATGTATCGATTCTTTTCCTTTGACTAAACAAGAGCCCTTTCACGTCTCTAAATGACTCTATTTAGCTCAATAACGTTATAATTGGATGATTGTTGTTTTAAGTGTCAGACTTATAGTCTGTGTTAGATCTTTTTAGTATAAGTGGTAACGAATCAGTCCAAATGGTGATTGCCAGAATTGGAGGCATTTAATGCTTCTTTTTCTGAACGGTTTTGAAATACAAGAAAACCATTTACCAATAGGAAAGATACAATAGCGGCGGCAGTCATCATAGTTGTAGTAATTAAGAATGTTTTATAGACGTGCAAAATCTATACCAAATTTTAATAGTTAATGGCGGTTGTATGAAAAGGTAACCTGTTTTCACAGGAAGAAAAATAGTATTTTTGATTCTATAACGTAAGATGTAGAGATGTATTATGCTGATAGACAGAGAAAGTGATAATTTTGCTTTGTATAAATTCTTATAAAGTTGGTTGTGTGCCTTGTATGGCAGCCCAGGATGATAGCGGAAAAGAAACAGCAAATACACGAATAACTTCAATCTTGGGCGATGTAGTCAGATTTTGCATCTGAATAATATCGTGTAGGTCTTTTAACGCCTTTTTGGGAGTCAGGGTTTCCTTATCATGCCAAAGAGTTTTGTTGGGAAGATAATAAACTGTATTATCAGAAATAAACTGGTCTTTGTATCCTTTCTTTTTTAGTTCCTGCTTAACGATTTTATTATCTGAACTGATGTCGTAAGTTAGTAAGATTCCCATTGTTTTGTATTGGTTGCGATTTTGATTGTCATTGCTATAGATTACAGAGAAACGGTTTGTATTCCCCCTAAAAAAATATGCCTGTATAAAAAAAAGAGCAAATAAGAATATCTGCTCTTTTTTAATTACTCTATGTTTTAATTTACGATTACTATATGTACGTAAATAAGTCTACAACTGGATTTTTACTTAACTGAATCTGGGAAAAAAAATCCAAAATTTTATTGTAACGACTTGTTACTGACGGGAACTATCCGGATGATTATTGAGGTCGTTTTCCGGAGTCTGTGCATCTGGAGAATGTCCATGTTTATGGTCTCGCCAGTGATGACGTTTGTGCGAATCTTCATAACAATGATGGGGGTGATTATGCCATCTGTGCCAGTGAGCTGGACCTACAAATGCTCGTAATGTCCCGAATGTAAGGGCTGCGGCAGTAAAGGCAATCAGAAATCTTGTGCTTCGTTTCATAGTTATATATCTTTATTTTATGTGAATAGAAATTTTGCTCTGTCAGAGGTCATATTCCTTTATAAACTTTCTGCGGGTTTGCTACGATAAAATCCGCAACGATCCTGAGAACGTTGTTTAAAAGCTGTATATTCTTCCTCACTCATACTCCGAATGCGATCCGTAAAATGGGTAAAGGATCTGCGATGCCCATGTGGTCCAAACCGTCTGCGTGCAAAGATCCGGAAAAGTGCTCCGATGATCACAATGAACACTACAATGCGTAGTAAAAAGAACGGCATAAAAAAGAGTGCAGCTCCAAACAAGGCACCAAACAAAATGGATTTAAAAATTTGTGCAGTCATTTTCTTAGTTGTTTAGAAATAGATAAATAGGGTTTATATAAGAGAAGACGTAGCACACAGAAGGATTACTTTAAAAAAGGATAACTATTTTTGACTCCTCTATCTACTAGAAGTTTATGAAATGAGGGAGACGGTCAGAGAGGTAAAATTGCGTGAAGGAGATAAGGTATAAAATAAACATAAAAGTGAATCCAATTTGTACATGTATTAATTCAAATAGTCCTATATTTAAGTCGGAATCTACTACATAAGTAAATCCCTTTCCTATTCTTTCCGCTTATTAACTATTTACCACTTATGTCACTACATCGTCGTGATTTTCTGAAGCAGTTGGGACAAGCCTCGGCTGCGGCTGCTTTCTTACCTGTATTAGGTGATGCATTGGCTGCATCTCCAAAAAAGATGTTTTTTGAGATATCTCTGGCAGAATGGTCATTGCATAAAGCAATTTTTGGAAAACAACTTTCTAACCTGGATTTTCCCGTTAAAGCAAAAAAAGACTTTGGAATTACTATCGTTGAGTATGTAAATACCTGTTTCTTTGATGGTACACATACATTTAAGGAAAATGCTACCAATCAGACGTATCTGAAGGAGCTACTGATGCGTTGCAAAGACAATGGTGTACGTAATCACCTGATTATGTGTGATGCGGAAGGTAATTTGGGAGATTTGGATGATGCTAAACGGAAACAGGCTGTTGAAAATCACTACAAATGGGTAGAAGCTGCTAAATTTCTGGGTTGCGCCACTATTCGTGTGAATGCTGCTGGCGAAGGTACTGCTGATGAAGTAGCCAAAGCCGCTACAGATGGATTGGGACGGCTATCAGAGTTTGCGGCTAAGTCTAAAATCAATGTAATTGTTGAAAATCACGGGGGCTATTCTTCAGATGGACAATGGTTATCTAAAGTGATGAAGGCTGTTAATATGAAGAACTGTGGTACATTACCTGACTTTGGCAATTTCTGTTTGAAATGGCAGGCTAATCATGCTGGATGTGACGAATCGTATGACCGTTACAAAGGAACAGAAGAGTTGATGCCTTTTGCCAAAGGTGTAAGTGCCAAGACGTATAACTTTGATGAGAAGGGAAATGAGAAAGATATGGATTATGCAAAATTGCTCAAAATTGTGAAACAAGCAGGTTTTAAAGGTATTGTGGGGATTGAATATGAAGGTAGTACATTAACTGAGGAGGAAGGGATCCGCAAAACAAAAGCTTTGCTGGAAAGAGTAGGGGGAATAGTGTAATTATGATAGTGATACAATAAAGCCTCTATATCTAGTAGATATAGAGGCTTTTATTTGTTTCTGGTTACTCGGAACTTAATTGTATCCCGGATTCTGTTTTAATAACGGTGTTCCATTCACCACACTCAAGTCAATTTGATATTGAGGAATAGGAAAGTAGTTGTTTTTGCCATTAACATATTTTCCTCCTGACAGGTCTGTTGTTATTTTTGATTCATAACTAAAATAGTTTGTGAGAGACTGCCCGGCCTGGCCCCATCTGACCAGATCAAAAAAGCGATGTCCCTCCATAGCAAGCTCAATACCACGCTCATAGTAAATGGCTTGTAAAACATCTTCTTTACCTTTCCCTGCTAACGTTCCTGTTGGATAGGGTTTTACTTGATAATTAGCTGCTGGTGTAGTGGAATAACCTGTTAGTGGATTTTCATCATCGATATAGGTATATAACCAGCCCGTTTTATCAGCAGCCCGGGTCCTTATTCTATTTACATATTCTTCCGCTTTAACCAAGCTTCCAGCATTTGCTTCAGCTTCGGCAGCCATCAATAACACATCTGCAAAACGGATAATCAGTACGTTAATCGCATTTCCGGGTGCCCATGAGCTCAAATCGGCATACAAATCCTGTGTCTTTTGACGATGAACATTCTTTTTAGGGGCATAAGGCCCGGCAAATGCCTGATCACGTACCCAATCCTTACCTGGAAACAAGCCCCAATCGTGATACGGAATTCCCCTGCGTCCGATTGTCCAGTCTATCCGTGGATCTAGAGGGCCTGCATCTGGCGTAAAGGGTGTAGAAGAAGATAGATTCATGTCATTTTTGATAGGATGACTATCATAATCAGTCAGATAAGGTAACCCGGTTCCATCTGTACGGTACATATTGGCAAGCATTTGTGAGGGCTGAAAAAAACCGCAACAGCTGAATGGTGCTCCTTCTCCATAAGGAAAGTTAAGCATTCCTCCCTGGTTGGCATTGGTAATGTCGAGTGTGCCATCATTCGCTACCATCTGAATGGCAAAAACAGATTCTGCATTATTTTTGGTAGCCGCATCAAAGTTATCTTTAAAGGGTACAAGATCATATTTGAGTCCATTGGTGGTAACACCATTGGTGATGACATCTGTAAACACAGTCACTGCATCCGCAAATTTTTGCTCATAGAGGTAGGTTTTACCCAAATACGCACCCGCGGCCCATTTATTCGCACGTCCCACAAGTGTTTGTGTTTCAGGTAAGTTCTCGTATGCAAATTTGAAGTCTGCCTCAATCATAGGCCATATGTCTTTGTCATTTGGCTGGTTAAAGTCCGTTGTAGATTCGTCGATCCAAGGCACCATATTCCACATTTTCTTGAGTTCAAAGTAATAGTGACCTCTTAAAAATCGGGCTTGTGCTTCGGTGTTGACTTTTTCCGGATCAGGTAAATCTTTTACCTGTGGCAATATTCTCAGTACCGCATTGGAGCGGGAAACACCTTCATACAAAGCCTTCCATTTGGTATTGAAAAAGCCATTATCTCCACCTGTTGCAAAAGTTGCAATGGCAGTAATGGGTGTTTGGTCTCCTCCATCACTCCCTTTATGAGCTTCACCTCCCGTAATGGAGCCATAAATCCAGTTATCAGGGGCAGATTCCCATCCATTCCCTCCTGTAAAGTCTCCCTGTCCATCCAGTACGGCATACGCCCCTGTCAAAAGCTCATCAATTCCTTTGGCATTGGCCAGTACCTGATCACCTAACGCTCCCTGAGCTGGCTTATCTAAAAAGTTATCTTTACAACCTGGCAGGAAGGCCAGACTACTCACGAATGAAAGAGCAACAATATATTTAATTATTTTTTTCATATGTAGGTTCTTCAGCGGTGATCAAAAAGTAAGATTAAGTCCAACTGTATACTGTTTGGCAGACGGGTAAGATCCTTCATCAAGACCAAATACTATTGGGCTACCATTGGTGTTGCGGCTCACTTCCGGATCAAGACCAGAGTACTTGGTTAGGGTGAATAAATTGGTCGCCTGTACATAAAAGCGCAACTGCTGTATCCGCAACTTGGTCAGCAATGTAGGGGTGAGAGTATATCCTAATTGTATATTTTTGGCCCGCAGATACGACCCATTCTCTACAAAATAAGAATTAGGGACGCTGATCGTGCTAAAAGAACTTGCGTTTTCCTGAATAGGAGCTTTTGCATTATGATTTTCAGGTGTCCAGGAATTATATAAGGCTGTTTTACTTTTGGCTCCTGGACGGGAGGAGTTAAAATCGGTCCACCATAAAGTCTGATTCCATATCTGGTTGCCCTGCACTCCATAAAAAAACGTGCTCAGGTCCCATTGCTTATACGTAAATGCCAGGTTAAGACCATAACTAAAATCCGGGTTGGGGTTTCCAAGCATCTGGCGATCAGCTGCAGTGATCTGGCCATCTCCGTTATTGTCAGCATATTTGAAACGTCCCGGTGCAGTACCTTCCTGATACACAGCATTGGGGTTACCGGTTTTTTGGGCAGCTTCTGCATTGGCAGCTGTAATTTCCTCATTAGAGTTCCAGAATCCAATCACTTTATATCCATAAAACTGACCAATAGAATTGCCAACCTGGTTATGTACAATGAATGACCCGTCAAAATCGCGACTTTCTACATCGAAATAATTGGCAGAGTTACTTACTTTGATGATCTTATTGTTGTAACTGGTAAATGTTAGTGTTGTCCTTAATTTCAGATCCTGACCTATGTTAAAGATGGAATTGATTTGTAAGTCAATGCCCTTGTTTTTCATTTGTCCTATATTGACAAAAGGGACTGTACCTCCACCTGCCGTACCAATTAGAGGGGGATTAAAGAGCAGATCTTTGATGTCCTTTATATAATAGTCTGCAATTATGTCTAAGCGGCCATTAAAAAAAGAAGCATCAATGCCAATATTTGTACTAATGTCTTTTTCCCAAATGGCATTAGGGTTGCCTATCTGGTTTTTCTCAAAACCTTCGTATGCACCACTACCGCTGGTGCCAGCAAGGTCATAGTAAGAGCTTCTAAGATTGGGACTATAGGTAGTAAAGGCATTTCCGGTTTTAACATTAATCTGATTACCCATTACACCATAATTGGCACGTAATTTTAACTCATCAACCCAGGCAATGCTAGCCATAAAGTTTTCTTTGGAAATCCGCCAGCCTGCACTTACAGCAGGAAAATAACCATATCGTTGGTTGATAAACTTGGAAGAACCATCACGTCTCAAAATGGCACCCAACAGATATTTGTCATTATAGATGTAATCTACACGACTGAAAAGTGAATACAGCGCATCCAGTGAACGGCTGCTGTAGCTGCTTCGCGTTCCAGAACCATTACCCAGATTTACATAATTGGGGTCAAAAGAGAAATAGCCTTGTGTGCTGCCTCCAACTTCCCATGATTTGGAATTATAGGCTTCTGTACCCGCCACAACGGTCAATTCGTGCTTTCCAAATAGTTTGTGGAAGGTTAATAAGTTGGTCCATGTCCAGTTAAATCCACTATAAGAGCCTTCCGAATAGGTATTGGTAGGTGTATTTTCTTTGTTTTCGTAGGTTGGGAAAGCAAAAGAATTCCATCTTCCTGAATAGCTCTCTCCCCCAAAGCTGGTGCGTAGTGTAAAGTTTTTTAACACATCAGCTTCGGCGAAGACATTTCCAAACAAACGATTGTCAAGACCTTTGTCATAGCGGGTTCTGTCTCGTATTGCTACCGGATTAAAGGCATCTCCCATGCCGGTAGCCCGACTTCCGGCATAATTCCCCATGATGTCATATACAGGTACAATGGGTTGCATTCGGAAGGAAAAGCCAATAGCTGAACCCGCATCGGAAGTGGAGGATTTGGGGTTGTCGGTGATCGTATATACCAGGTTTTCTCCAATTCGAATGTGTTTGCCAAAGTTGTATTGACTGTTGGAACGAATTGTGTAGCGCTTTAGGTAGGTATTGGTCAGAGCTCCCTGCTGATTGAAGTAATTTAAAGAAAATAAATAATTTCCCTGTTCACTCCCACCACTAAGTGAAATATTGTGACTAGTAGAGGGTGCTGGTTTAAAAATCTCATGAAACCAGTCTGTACCACTCTTGTTGGCTTTTACAATCTGGTTAAATGTATTAAGGTCATTTGGTGAGGTATAATTGGGGTTAACATAATACAGGTCAGGGTTTGTACGGGGATCGCCTTCTTTTGTACCTGTTGGTAGAATGTAGTCAGGTAGCACCGGACTTGGTCCGTCACCATACTGATCGTCGCCGACAGTTAAGCCGGAATTCTTTTGCACCTGAAATTTTAACTGCGCCTGTTCTTGCGGGTTCAATGTATTCCAGATATTACCTTTGGGTGGTGTCTGTATACCAAACCAGGCACTATACACTATTTTTACCTTATCTTTGCCTTTTTTAGTAGTGATAATAACAACCCCGTTGGCCGCGCGTGAACCATATATAGAAGCAGATCCGGCATCTTTCAGTACTTGCATACTGGCTATGTCATTGGTATTCAAGTCCGCAATAGAGGTAGTTGGAACCCCATCCACCACATAGAGTGGGTTGTTATTGCCGAATGTATTCAGTCCCCGAATGCGTACCTGAGGAGCATCACCCGGTTGTCCTGACGTAACTACGGTTACACCAGAAGCTCGACCTTGTAATTGATTGGTTACCTGTCCATCTGTACTTTGTTTCAGTTGATCTACGTCTACCACCGATACTGCACCAATCAAGTCTTTTTTGCGTTGAGCCCCATAACCCGTTACTACTACTTCTGTAAGTGTGGAAATATCTGGCTGTAACTGCAAATCGATAGTGGTGCGTGTGCCTACCATCACTTCTTCTGCCAGAAAGCCAATGAAACTGTAAATCAGTATTGTTTCGCTTCCTTCTACCTCAATACTATAGCTTCCGTCACTATTGGTTAGCGTACCTTGGGTGGTACCTTTGACACGAACGGAAACAGAGGGTAGAGGTTCTCCTTTATCATCGGTAACTTTTCCTTTTACTGTCCAGCCCACTCTTTGTAATGGCTGTGGTTCATCTGTTTCTAGCCTCTGTTCTTCTTTCAGTTTTTCAGTTACCCCAATCAAATTGCCTTCACGATGAAATTGAAGAGTAGTTTGCTTTTCGATCATTTGCAGGATATCCGCAAGGGGCAAGCGATTTGCATACAGTGTGATTGGGGGAGAATTCCGTACCAGCTTTTCATCAAAAGCAAATGTAACGCCAGTTTGTTGTTCAATAGCTTTGAAAACCATCCGTACCCGGCTTGCTCTTATATCCATCGTGACATGCTGAGCACTGGAGGGATCTGCCATTAAGAAAGTACTACTTAGTAAGCTCACGCCCAGAATTAATGTAGAAATGCGCATACATTTTTTGAACAAGGGAATGCCCTTATGGTAATAATTTGCCATATTTGTCTAAGGTTTAATACGTAGTTGTTAAACTGGTTCCTGTCTGCTATTGATGGTTCGAAGCATTGGATAACAGTAGGAAAGTATATACCGGGGACATTTGCCGTGTTCCCGGAATTTTTGAGCCCGCTCTCCTTGAAAACCGACTCGTTTGGTTTTATTTTCCTTTATTTGATGACTATTGTTGTATCATTTACTTGTGAATAATTGAATTTTTTGGAAAAGCTGAGTACTTTCAATACATCTTCCATAGGCTGATTATCAAGAGTTATTGTTATTTTTTCAGTGAGCAAGTCTGGGTTTTTAATTAAAATATGTTGTTTGTATTTTCTTTCAAGTGCAAAAAAAACTTCAGGCAAAGTCTCGTCCTCAAATACCAGTCGGTTCTCTTTCCAGGGGGCTATGGCAGGCTTACTGATGGGCACTACTTGCATGTGATCAGTATTGTGGACTAGTACTACCTGCTCTGCAGGAAGTACTATTTGTGCTGGCTTTTCGGGATTTTTACGTAATTGCACACCTACTTTTCCAGTCCGGACACTCACTTTTATTGTAGCGTCTTTTTCATATGCTTTCACATCAAAGCTGGTTCCAAAGACGGTAATATCCAGTGTTTTAGCATGAACAATAAATGGTTTGTCTGTCCTATGGGCAATATCAAAGAATGCTTGGCCTTCCAGTAAAACAACTTCCCGGGTTTTGCCTGCAAACGAATCAGGATAACTAAGTTTGGACCCTGCATTGAGCCAGATAGTAGAACCATCCGATAATTTGAGCTTTTGTGTTTGAGCAAGTGGGACTTGTATGATCTTAGTTTTAGATTTTACTCGAGGAGTAGTCTGTTGTGAAAACCAGAATATGATCACAACACAAGCAGCCGCAATACCTGACCAAAGAGAAAGCTTTCTGATAGACTGCACAGACAGTCGCTTTACCCGAGGATGGGTGTCTGTTCCCATTCCTGCTGTTTTTAGTTTGGTGTGAATGCGCTGTTTTAATTCATCACTTGTTTGATTCAGAAATACTTCAGACTCCTCTGCTTCACTAGTTTCATGATCATACCATGCATGCAATACCTGCTTTTCTTGTTCTGTGGCTGTCCCATTCAGGAACTTTTGTGCGAGTTGTTGAATGTATTCTTCTGTCATAAAGGATAGGGTATTGCCCTTTTTCACTTCTAGAGTAGAAATAGAATGAAAACCCCTTAGTCAGAAATTCAAAAAAATACTATTTTTTTGAATGATTGGATGTGTTAGCGGCGAATGTTGTTGATAGTGAGTGTATTAGTGTGTCTTGAAACCAATGGTTTGTATTCTGGAACAGATACTAAATTAGTAAAACCAACCTTGGGAATTGGATCTTGTCTAACGATGAAATTTTGAAATCGTAGAAAGGAAATTTTATGAGAAGAGCAGTAAGAGCATAAGTTGTAGGAGCATATGCATGGCATTACTAAGATTGATTCGTATCACCTTTAATGCTTTGGTCAAGTGTGCTTCAGCTGTTTTTTGGGAAATTTTCATCTCTTCGCAAACATCAGACAAGGGCTTGTCCTGTAGTTTGTTGTATTGAAACACAAGCCGACATTTTTCGGGAAGTTGATTGGTGAGTTTGGTAATGATTTCAAGTAATAGTTTGTTTTCTATCTCTTCTTCTATAGATACAGACTTAGGCTCAGTATGTTGAATGAGACTTTGGGTTTGTTCCGCTTGTTTCGATTTGGCTAAATATCGATAGACTTCATAACGGAGCATCGCCGCCAGATAGGGCTTTAATGATTGAATGTCTAGTGTTTGTCTTTTGGTCCAGACAAGCATGAATGTGTCCTGGGTGATTTCCTCCGCAACTTGAGTTGATTTAACCATTCGATAGGCTGCATAGAAAAGTTTATCCCAATAACGGTTGTAAATTTCATCAAATGCGCCTTCTATTCCATTTTTCATTAAAATAGTAAGCTCATCATCCGAAAGATTTTTCAGGTTGATCATGCTTGATAGGCATTAGGCAGAGTGGAGAATTTTTTACCAAATATAGAATAATTTCCAAAAACAACAAGTTGGTTTTTATAGAGAAATGCAATAGTAAATATTGATTTATTGGTATGATATGGTATTTTGTATTATAAAAATAGTAAATTGCAGTATACTGTAGTATAAAAGATATAGGTGAGATTAAAAAGTTCGTTGTAAAGCTGCAACTTAATACAAAATGTATTTTTTAGAAACGTTTATTATTTCTGGATATTACTCTTACTATTCTTCTGTCATCCTTCCAGAATAAAAGGATTAATATCCAGTATAACCGCTACACTATTTGTATCATTTGCCCTCTTGATCCCTCTACCAAGTAGATGCATTCATTTCGTCAAACTTGGGAATGGATACTATTTATAGATTTAGATAGTAAGGTTTGAGTAGCTGTATAAAATCATCCGTATAAGTACCATCTACAGAAGTCTTTATATACAGAGTCTTTGTTTGTGGAGTAGACTCCTTTGTAAAGGAAAAACTATTTATAGTTCGGATTTGCTTGCCTTCTATATAATCAAATAGCTGTAACTCTTCGTATTTATACAAACCATAATCAAAACAATTCTTTTCAAGCTGGCTACTTTCATAAGGGGGTAGTAGTGTAATGAAGCGACCTGTTGAGGCAAGTAATGTTGACACGACCTGAGCTAGTTCCGGTAATTGAAGCGCTTCTCCATGCATAGCTACATTCTGTGTGCTATGTTTTCGCTTTAGGTGATTGCTGAAGAAGGGGGGATTACAGACAATCAGGTCATAGGGTAAAAGTGTTGTCTGACTAAACTGTATAATATCCTGTTGTATTACTTTTATCTGATGGCTCCAGGGGCTATTTTTTACATTCTCGTTTGCTTGTTGGGCAGCTGCTTCGTCAATTTCAACTGCATCGATTGTACTATCGGTACGTTGTGCCAGCATCAGTGCCAGTAAGCCTGTGCCTGTGCCAATGTCCAATATGCGGGTTGCCGTTTCTACAGCAGTATAGGCACCCAGCACACAGGAATCCGTACACACCTTCATTGCACACTGATCCTGATTAATACGAAATTGTTTAAATTGAAAGAAAGAGTTTTTGCCCATCGAATGCTGTAGTTTCTGCAAAAGTATGATAAAATGCGGTAGTTCCCGACTGCTTATCATAGTTGCCTATATGTAAATCCATGAATAGATATTGAGTCAATGCCAGAAGATTTGTGTATTTTACAGCAACTTTGTATAGACTATGCGATCTTTTGTATGAACGTCACTATCGATTTCTGGGCGATTGTCAATTTGTTGGGTGTAATTCAGGGACTTCTATTGTCGGTTGTTTTTTTTGCAACCAATCAGGGAAATAAGAGAGCCAATAGATTACTCGGATTATTAGTATTAACAGGCGTATTCACAACCTTTGAGATATTTGCTTCCTATACAGGATTAGTTGCCTATTTTCCTGCTGCCATCAATACCACAGAGTTTTTGGATTTCGTAATGGGGCCATTAATCTATTGGTATACGCTGGCATTGATAAAGCCTGACTTTACCTGGAAAGGGCAATGGGTGCACGTGATTCCTGCTGTTGTATTTCTGACACTCCGCATGCCCTATATGCTGCAAAGTAGTGAGTTTAAATTACAGGATGTAAATGAAGTCTACCATCGTATCCCTTTTAATCCTATCCATTGCAAGCCTATACTCTGGTTTCCCAAATACCATTTTGGCGGATTCTGGATGGACCTTATGGTAAGTCCCAGTAAACTTTTATACCAGGGATGGGCATTGTATATGATTTATCGTTTTGCCAGAGAAAGAAACGAATCCTTCTGGACTATCTCCAATTTGTATCTGAAACGATTTAGTCGTTTGATTATATTTATTGGTGTCGTTCATATCATTGTGGGTGTTATCTCTCTAATCTCAGTAGATGATCTGGGAGATATTTATATTGCAGATATTGCTTCACTCAGTTATTACTTTATCAGTTTCTGGGTCATCCAAGATTCACGAATGTTTGCTGCGCAAAGTTTGATTCATGAAGGAGAGAAGAGAAAATATGAGAAGTCGAGTCTGGATGATAAAGAAACTCCTGTACTTGTACAAAAACTCCTGTCCTTTATGGTAACAGAACGACCTTATCTGAATGGTGATCTGACATTAAATGAACTGGCTGATAAATTAAAGCTTTCTACACATCACCTTTCACAACTGGTCAATGAACAGATTGGAAAGAACTTCTCTGATTTTATAAATGAATATCGGGTAGAAGAATTGAAGAAGCGTTTGCAAGACCCAGCCAGTATGCATATTAAGATTGAAGAACTAGCCTTTGAGAGCGGCTTCAATTCCAAATCCGTTTTTAATACGGCCTTTAAAAAAATGACAGGCCTAACCCCATCCCAGTTCCGAAAATCTACCTCACCGATCAACGATACCTCCGAAAAAGTGGCTTAAAACGTTCGTTCCGATAATTCCGAACGCCTGAATTATCGGAATTGTCTTCTGTTGCATAGGGTCCGTCTAGTTTTGTGTAATCATTCACTACTACAAAAATCGCATGGAAACACTTGCAAAAACATCAACACGGCAATATGGACTAGACTGGGTCCGGGTTAGTGCTTTTTCACTTCTTATCTTTTATCATACAGGAATGTTCTTTGTTACCTGGGATTTCCACTTTAAGAATCCAGACACTAGCAAAAGCATGGAACTGTGGATGTTGTTTATGAATCAATGGCGACTCCCTTTGTTATTTCTGATTTCAGGCGCAGGAGTAAGCTTTGCATTGAAAAAACGAAGTGGCTGGCAATTTACCAAAGAACGCTTTGTACGTCTTTTTATTCCTATAGTATTTGGTATGCTGGTTGTTGTGCCTCCGCAGATTTATATGGAGCGGTTGTATAAACATGAGTTTACAGGTTCGTATCTGGATTTTTATCCTTCTGTATTTAATTTTGTTCCTTATCCAGAAGGAGGCAGTCTTAGCTGGCATCATCTATGGTTTATTGTCTACCTGTTTTTCTATTGTCTGATTGGACTACCTTTATTTTTATACCTGCGCAAACCAGATGGTCAACGGCTGATGGCGAAAGTTACTTCGTTTGTCCAAAAATATCCATTGAGCCTTTTTCTATTAGCAGTTCCTATTGAGGTGTATTACATTACTCTCTATCCAAAATTTGAGATTACACATGGATTGACAGATGATTGGTTTAATCATGCTTTTTCCTTTACGATGTTTGTATATGGATATATTCTGGCTTTACAACCTGCTTTACTGGAGTCTATCAAAAACATTCGTAAAGTCTCTCTGATTGGTGGTATTGTGTCTTTTCTGACTATGCTGGTCTTTGTATTTATGCCTTACCGGGACTATATAACTTTCATACCTAAATTCCCTATTGAACCATACGATGCATCCTTTCTGGTTTATTTTACTTTGAAGAGTTTTAACTTATGGTTCTGGATACTAGCTATTATAGGATATGCATTACATTCTCTGAATTTTTCAAACCGGTTTTTGACCTATGCCAATGAGGCTGTTTATCCTTTCTATATTCTGCATCAGACTGTGATGTTAATTATTGGGTATTATATCATTCAATGGAATATGAGTGTAATACCTAAGTTCTTTCTGATTGCAGTAGGTATGTTTGTAATTACTGCGTTGATTTATGAGTTTGGTATAAGACGCTGGAAATTGACCAGAGTTCTATTTGGATTGAAACCCCAGCGTGAGAAACTGGTAAAAGCTGTTTCTTCTGCAAACCTTACCAATGCCTGACTGATTGTTGGCAATAAAGAGGCATAAGTAATGTAATAAATACAGCTACATTCTTCATTTTTATGTAGTCAGGGATAAAAGTGTTAAAAGAGTTTAACCTTTTATCCCTTTGAATGCCCGTTTGTTACAACTTCTTTGTTAAAAAAGCTGAAAAAATAAATATTAGCGGCAGATTCAAAATATTCCTCCTATTTTTGCAGAAACCATGCTAACCTAACTTGGAAACTACGCCAGATATATCACCAAAGTCTCTTTCTGAGGAAGAAGCTACCTGGCTTCACCTCTGGCAAACAGACCAATCGAAGTTTATGGAAGTGGTTTTTAAGCGTTTTTATGTTCCTCTGGGCCGTACAGTGAACCGCATGTTGAATGACCAGGATGCTACAGAAGACATTGTTCAGGAAGTTTTTATCAAGATCTGGAACAATAGGGAAAACCTTCAGTTTAACTTCTCTATCAAGGCATACCTGTACCGCTCTGCCATTAATTCAGCCTTGAATTATCTGGAAAAAAGTAAGAAGACTGTGACATTAGAATCAGATTCTATGCCAGAGCCTTCTCATTCGGATGTGGAAGAAACGTTTAATCTAAAGGAAGTGGAAACACACATCCAGGATGCCCTTAACAACCTTCCCCCTGCCTGTAAGGCTATTTTTGTTTTAAGCCGTTATGAAGACATGAGTTACCGTGAAATTGCGGAATCTTTGCAGCTTTCACCTAAGACCATCGAAAACCAGATGGGTAAAGCCCTCAAACTTATGAGGGACTACCTGAGTATTTATGTCCGGAATATGATGGTACTGTTGTTTTGACTACAAGCTTCATATTCAGGCTCTGCTCCTAACTTAGTAAAGCAAGCGTAAAATATAAAGGCACTTCCCATGGCAATTACTGCCCAGGCAATCTTGGTTGATGTTAATTTCATGAATGTGTTAGTTAAGTGATAGAGTGAATATAAAAAATATTTTATTTTTTTTTCAAAATCGTATAGGGGTACTTTAGGGGTATGCCTGTCTTAGTTATAGAAAGTCACAAAAATCCATGGATGAGAGGAACGAAAGATATTGGGAGCTGGTAGCCAGATATCTGAAAGATGAAATTTCAGAAGAGGAAAAAACTGCCCTGTTTGAATGGGTTGAGCAGGAACCCGAGAACAAGGAGGTATTTTTCAGAGCATCTCATTTGTGGCAGTTAACTGGTAAGGCTCGCGACGCTTTTCAGCCGAATGTGGATAATGCCTGGCAGCGTTTGCAAAAGACAATGAATGAGTCTCAAACGGTAAAGGAAGAAACCGTACAAAAGGAAGCTAAAACACTTCCTCTTACTAGCAAACCAGAAACAAAAATCTTTTCACTATGGATGCGGGTAGCTGCCGTATTCCTGGTGCTGATAGGAATTGGGTATGGAATGTATATAGTCAATTCTTCTAAAGAAGTTCAGGTAATAGCAAAGTCTGCTGATAATGAGAAGAAAGACTTCTATCTACCAGATGGCAGTCACGTTTTTCTGAACAGATATAGTAGTATTAGCTATGAAAAAGAATTAAAGGGTGACCAACGGGTTATTCATCTCAAGGGAGAAGCTTTTTTTGATGTTAAACGCAACCCTAAACGACCTTTTGTCATTTATACTTCACAGTCGCGGGTAGAAGTATTGGGCACTTCATTTACAGTGCGGGAAGACACAGCAAAGCAAATCACAGAGGTGGATGTAGTAACCGGAAAAGTGGCTTTCTCCAGTCTCAAGCCTGCTGATACAACACGATTGTATCTGAGACCTGGATTCAGAGGGATTCTTAACACCAAACAAGGATTGTCCACTGCCCGAATAGAAGACCTGAATTTTCGGGCCTGGCAGGTAGATAAGCTGGTCTTTGATAATACAAGACTTTCATCGGTGGTACCAGCCATGGAAGCTTATTTTGGTGTGACAATTGAAGTACAAAACCCTCAGTTGTGGAACTGCCGCTATACAGGAGATTTCGAGAAACCTGCTCTTGAAAATATTCTTAAAGTGCTGGCGGAAGCAACGAACCTGCAATATAGATACGAGAAGCAATCTGACCGCTATGTTCTCTTCGGCGGTGGATGTATGGAAAATTAACGGTTTTATAATACTATTTTGAAAATGAGACAATTAATTATAATTGCCCTGCTATTCTTTTGCCTGAATATTGCAGGAGCACAAACCACAATATTGGAGAAAAAAGTGAATCTGGAGTTGAAGGATCAAACACTGGAGCAAGCACTGAAACTATTGAAACAACGATATGGATTCCATTTTTCCTATTCAAATAGTCAGATCCAACTGGACAGAAAGATAAATATCTCTGTAAAGAACCAACCTTTAAGATCTGTACTGGATCAGTTATTGAAAGATGCCTCTATAAAATATAAAGTTGTGGGAGATCATATTGTTTTAAGCAGTGATCCCACTAAGCAAACCGAGGATTTATCCGGTAAACGGCCCGTATATCCACCTGTATCCCGTATTCAAATTAGTACACCTCCTGTAGCATCTGTCACAACAGTAGCACCGGTTCGGGAAATCAAGATGGAACCTATACCTGTACCACAAACTGATTATAAGGCAGAGCGGAGACGTAGAAACCAGGAAGCACTGAAAGAAGTATCAGATAAAGTAAGCGATGCAGCCCGGAAAGTGGCAGATAAAACAACTCAGGCCGCAAAAAATATTGATAAAAATTTACAGAAGCTGACTAAAGACGCTAATATACCTCCTCCGTCCAATATACCACTAGATGGGTCTGTGAGAGTGGAAAATGCGGAAGGGGCCGGAAACGACACACTTAATACAAAAGACTCGGTTGCTTCAGCCAACAAAAAAGAAGAAATAACTCAGGATTCTGTGATGACTAAAACAGATAGTACAGAAACAGATTCAGAAGAGTTAGAACATCGTCCATTCCAGATTTCGTTTGTGTATCCTCTTAGTACCAACGGCGCTCAAGGGTACAAATATGTGAACAAAGTCTCTTTTAACATACTCTCAGGCTATGCAGGTGGACTAGAAGGGGTTGAGTTTGGTGGAATTGCCAACCTTGAGAAATCCTATGTGAAAGGTGTTCAGTTTGCAGGCATTACTAATATTGTAGGTGGGGCAGTAACAGGTGCACAGTTTGCCGGAATTACGAATATTGTGAAAGAGCCTGTAGAAGGAGTCCAGTTTGCCGGTATTGCCAATGTGACAAAAGGAAGTGTGACTAAGGGGGGACAGTTTGCTGGATTTATTAATGTATCAAAAGGATCTGTCTCCTCGATGCAGGCTGCCGGTTTTATCAATGTGGCTCAAGGCGATATACATGGCGCACAGGCTGCCGGATTCGCCAATGTTATCAAAGGAGATGCCAGAGGACCCCAAATCGCCGGATTTACAAATGTGGCTAGAAATCTTCATGGTGCACAGATTGGTGGATTTCTGAATGTGGCACGTAAAGTACATGGCGTGCAGATAGGTTTTATCAATATTGCAGATAGTGTAGACGGAGTGCAAATAGGATTTTTGAATATTGCCAAGCATGGGTACTATAGAGTAGAAGTTTGGGGCAGTGAAACCATGTATGCCAACGCAGCTTTTAAAATGGGGACCCGTCAACTGCACAGTATCTTTGCAGTTGGATACAGATCCGAAGGAAGTAAAAACTACATTGCGTATGGTTATGGTATGGGTACAGAAATAACTGCCAGCAATCGTCTGGCATTAAACCTGGATTTGATAGCATGGCAGATAAACGAAGGTAGTACCTGGACTGATGAATTAAATATGCTGAATCAGTTTCGTGCCAATATGAGTTTTCGGGTAGGTAGAAGAACACAAATCTTTGCCGGACCTACCTTTAATGTATATGTTTCGAGGTTATACGATGCGGAGAAGGAACGCTATGGCATTCCACTCACTCCCTGGAAAGTATATGATGAAACACACGGTAATACCAATGTTGTAATGTGGCCAGGCTTTAACGTTGGTATTCGTTTCTAGCACAACACCTTTACACTCAATACAAACACTTACTTACAACTACAACTATGAAGGCTTTAATTATCCTTGGCTGGCTACTGCTTTGCCCGATTTTTTCGGCAGGAGCCCAAAATACTCATCTAAAAGGCCAGCCTGTCACACGTGTAGCCAACACGTCCTACTCAGAAAAAAATGCAGATGCTATTCTGGGAGAATGGTTGGATGAGAAAAAAACGGTTCGAATACAGGTATACAAAAAATGCAATACCTACAATGCACGTATTGTCTGGCTGAAAGACGAGAGCATTGCCCGATTAGGTTCTCATGTATTGGAAGGACTGCTCTATACACAAAAAAACAGCTGGGAAGAAGGCCGGATCTTTTATCCCAGAACCAATAGCTGGTATGACTGCCGCTGCACACTCCACAACCCTTCCATAATGAAAGTACGGGTGTATATTGGTACTCCACTGCTGGGCAAAACAATCGAGTTTAACCGCATAGAAAGCCCAGCAAAGGAAACCATTCCTACTGAGACTCATTCCACCCGGATTATGGCTTCACACTGATTTTGCTACTACAACTTACAACTAACACTGTTACACTTCTACAACTATGAGACTTCTGAGCATTCCGGTTCATCCATCGGCCTTGCCGCCTATTGTATTGTATGCCGCACCTATGATCTTTGCATTGGTAGCACTTGAGTGGGGGCTTAGTATCAAAGAAAACAGAGAGTTATACAACAAGAAAGATTTCTGGACTTCTCTAGCTATCGGAATCGGTAATTTAGGATCTAGTGCTTTAACGAAAGTAGCTTTATTCGCTTTCTTTTTATTTGTATATAACTGGATACCCTGGCACATTCCTGCCACAGCCTGGTCATTGGTAACTTGTCTGGTTACTTTTGACTTTTGCAGCTACTGGGCACATCGGATCGCCCATGAACAACGATTTTGGTGGGCTACACACGTAACGCATCACTCAGCTGAAAGCTTTAACCTGGCGGTATCGTTCCGACAATCATGGGTGCAGCAACTGAAACTGGTATTTTTTGTACCTGTGTTGGTTTGTGGTTTTCATCCTGCAATCTTCTATCTAACCAGTCAGGTTTCCTTATTGTATCAGTTCTGGACACATGCGGGTATGGTAGGCAAGCTACATCCCCTGATTGAATATGTGCTTGTAACTCCTTCCCATCATCGGGTACATCATGGCAAAAACCCTCGCTACATTGATAAAAACTATGGTGCCTGCCTGATTATCTGGGACCGCCTGTTTGGAACATTTCAGATAGAAGACGAAGAGCCTGAATATGGTATTACCCATCCAGTAGAATCTTCAAATCCTGTATACCTGGTATTTCATGAATATATCAGTCTGTACCAGGACCTTCGCAAGGCACAATCACTAAAAGAAGCCTGGGTGTATCTTTTTGGCCGTCCTGGAGCTGTTTATCAGAAAGACAAAGAAAAAGAAACTCATTGAGTTAACACATTAAATACGCAATTTATCCATTTCAACTATGAAAACGAAGTCTTTAATTTATAGCATTTGCTTGTTCGTCTTACTGTCATTCACTGCTTGTGAACCATGGGAAGTTGTAAGAGGTAGTGGAGCTGTTATCACAGAAACCCGATCTGTTGGAACATTTAATCAAATAGATGTAAGCAGCGATATTGAAGTATATCTGACACAGGGACCTGGACAACCATTACATGTAGAAGGACAAGACAACATTCTAAATGTACTGGAAACTTATGTCAGAAACAATAAGCTGGTTATTCAATATCAGCGTGGTGTCACTGTACGATCACATGAGCCTGTACGTATTTATATTACTACTCCTCAACTGGAAGAAATACATGTTAGTGGATCTGCCTATGTGGAAGGTATGACTAACTGGACTGTCAATGATTTTGATTTGTCGGTATCTGGCTCAGGAAAAATGGAAATGACACTACTGGATGCAGATGAAGTAGAAACAGATATCTCTGGTTCCGGTAATATTTATTTACAAGGAGATTGTAGAGAGCATGATATTGAGATATCAGGTTCTGGGGATGTACATGCTTTTGATCTAATCAGTAAAGATGCGAATGTACATATAAGCGGAAGCGGGAATTGTGAACTAACTGTACAAAGCCAGCTGGAAGCACATATCAGTGGAAGTGGAACTGTCCGATATAAAGGCCATCCAACTATCCGAACAAATATTTCCGGATCTGGAAAAGTAATCAATGCAGAGTAATAGGTCTTTTAGAAAATAATCCTGAACAGAATGCAACCTGCTCAGGATTATTTGTATCTAATAACCAGAATTACAACTCAATCAAAAAGATATGAACCATTCATTTAATGATTATACTATGAAAACGCTACATCTGATAGTTTTGTTTATTTGTTCATCTGTTGGATTTGCTTACGCGCAAAATAGTTTACTTGGAGTAAAAGGAGAAGGCCCCGTAATTACCCAAAATCGTTCAACTCAGGCCTTTGATGCTATTGATGTGTCAAATGATGCCGATGTTTATATTACACAAGGCTCTTCTCCGTCTATACGGGTTGAAGGGCAGCAGAATATTCTTGATGTTCTTAAGACAGAAGTAGAGGGAAAAAGATTGAAGATTCACTATGGACGGATCAATGTTCGTAAACACGAGCCAGTGAAGGTGTATGTTACTACTGCAATGCTGACATCCGTACATATCTCTGGCTCTTCTTCTGTCAAAAGTGAATCTGTATGGGATTTGCGGCATGAAGATTTTGAGAGCAAAATATCCGGTTCCGGGAACATGCAACTGAAGATTCGTGAGGCAGATCAGGTAAAATCATCTATCTCGGGTTCTGGTAATATGACACTGGGAGGTAACTGTAATGCCCTTGATGTACATATTTCTGGTTCAGGAAATGCAAATGCATTTGACTTAGTAGCAGGAAATGTAGATGCTTCTATCACTGGTAGTGGAAACTGTAGAGTAAATGTTCAGGAAAGTCTGAAAGTGCACACAAGTGGCAGTGGAGATGTCCGATACAAAGGTAATCCTAAATCAATAAACAAACGTTCTACAGGCTCAGGTGGAGTAACAAAAGAAAGTTAAACAGGAGGATTCAAACCTCCTGTTCTTATATAAGTGAAAATGCTTATTTATAAAGTTGTGTACCTGCATCAAAGTATTTATCTCCTGTTTTCCAAAATGGACGTGCCGGAGCATTGCCTATCATACGACAGGAGTAAACATAGGCAGAGAAGAATTTGTACAGATAGTTATAATCCAGTGTACTGGGTTCGTCAGAAGCCTGATGATAGAATTTGGTAACGTCTCCACTAAAAGAAGTAAAGCCCATACTAAAAGTAGGAGCAGGAATCCCTTTCTTGGCAAAGTTTACGTTATCTGAACGGTCAAACAACCCCTGCTCAGGTGCCGGATCATCGGTAGCCTTCAGTCCATATGTCTCACATGCTTTTTTTATGAATCCCTCTGCTGTGGTACGTCCCAGACCAATAATTGTGGCAATTGATGTATCATTATAACCAGCATTGTCACTGTTAAAGCAGTATACAATCTTATTCAGTTCCAGCGGTGAATGTTCCACAAACCATCTGCTTCCCAGTAAGCCTTTTTCTTCACCTGTGAAAAGAATAAATAAGGCAGATCTTTTGGTTGGATATTTCGCGAGGTTTTCAGCTGCTGAGAGAACAGTTACAGAGCCAACTGCATTATCACGAGCACCATTGTAAATGGTATCGCCTTTTTCGTTGGGATTGCCCACACCGATATGGTCATAGTGGGCAGAGTAGGCAATGTATTCGTTCTTTAATTTAGCATCCGTTCCTTCTACATACCCCACAATATTATAGGTGTTAAACTTTTTCTCTGCGATGCCGCTGATTTTGATCTGTACTTTGGCTTTTTTACTATCTGTCCAGTAAACGGCTTCTTTACCTTCCGGATCATGCAGCCAGATATGTGTAAGTGATGGTTTTGCCTTAGTAGTGGATTCATCCAACTCAACAGAGCCTCCTTTGAAATAACTTGTTAATAGTTTCCATGGCAGTTGTTGATTGGCATATAGTTCTATAATTCCCACAGCTCCTTTTTCTGTTGCTCTTTTGGCTTTCTCCTGTCTGGCAGACATCCATGCCCGGGGATTGGTTTGTTGAGGCAGACCTGCTTTTACAATAATAACTTTGCCTTTTACATCCGCACTTTTAAAATCTTCTTCTGTTCCATAGTTCAGAAAGATACCTTCTGCATCTAAAGAAACATTCTCTCCATCCAGTTTCAGCGTACTTTCTTTAAGTAGGAAAGTAGTATTGTTGTAGGCAACAGTTACTTCACTAGGAGCAGATACTGTGCGCATAGCTACTGGCTGTAGATAATCCGGATAGGCTGGAAGAGGTTTCACTCCATAACTTTGTAGCTGTGTCGTCAGATAGCGGGCTGCAATGAGTTGTTCAGGAGAAGGCGTTTGCCGTCCCTTGAGTTCGTCTGACGCCAGAAAATAAATATGGGATTCTATCTTTGCCTTATTGACTGTAGCATCTGTGATTTTTTTGTCATCTTTCTGAGCAAATACCGCAGAAGTTAGAAGTGTAGTTGCTGCAAGCAGGAAAAGTTTCTTCATTTGTACTATGGTTTTAGTTTTTACAAAAGTAAAAAAATAAGAAAGCCAACAAAGAATCTTATGAATAGAAGAGAACTTTACCTGCTAAACGGGTGTTGAGACAAACTGTTTCTTTTGCATGGAAGATTATTATGCAAAAGAATTTCAGGAGAATATTGAATATATATGACCGAAGCTAAAGAAAATCTTAATTATCAAAAGATTATAGCCATTGTTGGGGTTGTACTATTTGCATTTAAAATAGTTGCCTGGTATTTGACTAACTCAGTAGCTATTCTTACAGATGCGCTGGAGAGTACCATCAATGTAATCAGTGGATTCATTGGATTGTATAGCTTATATATTTCAGCACAACCGCGGGATCGGAATCATCCATATGGACATGGGAAGATAGAGTTTATATCAGCAGCTGTTGAAGGAACTTTGATTTTTGTGGCAGGACTTGTCATTATCTATGAGGCTATTATTAATCTCACAGAACCTCATCCGGTAGGGAAGCTGGATTATGGTATATTGCTGGTTAGTATTACTGCATTAGTTAATTATGGAGTGGGGTATGTGGCTGTTCAGAGAGGAAAGAAGAATAATTCGCTGGCTTTAATAGCCAGTGGAAAGCATTTGCAGTCAGATACCTATTCTACCATTGGTATTGTAGTTGGACTGATTTTGTTATACCTAACCAGGCTAGCCTGGTTAGATAGTGTTGTTGCACTGGTGTTTGCCGGATTAATTTTGTATACAGGGTATAAGATTATCAGAGGGTCACTGGCGGGTATAATGGATGAAGCTGATGAGGAATTGCTAAACAAGGTAGTTGCCCTGTTACAAAAATCCCGTAGAGAAAACTGGATTGATATGCACAATCTCCGTATCATTAAATATGGAAGCCGGCTGCATCTGGATTGCCATCTTACTGTACCCTGGTATCTTACTGTACTGGAGGCTCATAAAGAAGTAGCTGCATTGGAGAAACTGGTTAGAGATAACTTCGGTGAAAGTGTCGAGATGTTTGTACATATGGATGCATGTGAAGACTTTTCATGTAGTATCTGTACAAAAGATGATTGCCAGGTACGCAAACATTCTTTTGAAAATCGTTTCGAATGGACGTTGGAGAACATTCTTCGAAATCAAAAACATAATGTAGAGACTGCCCGGGCAAAATAAGCTCTTTTCATGAAAAGGCATACAGGCTCAGAAGATTAAGAAAAACGCTTTTGAGCCTGAAGGTCGGTTCAATCGACATGCCAGCTACCGATTGTTTCTTTACTGTTTCTTTGCTGAATAAGTAAACCTATAAGATTTTCATTGACTATTTTCTTACCGGTTTCTGACAATTCATCCGGTGTTTGTTTGACAAAGCCAACTTTCTCCCCTCCATCTTCATAGTAAAAGATAAGTGGTTCAAATTCATGTGATTTTCCGTTCTCCTGTAATGTAAAAGAGGTAGTGGACCTGCCTGGAACCGATACCTGAATAGATACATTTATGGATGTTAATCGATTGTTTTCAAACACCATATCATGATAGGTAACCTGAATACCTCTGTCTTTCAATTTTTTGGCAATGGTTGTTAATGTCTCATGAGAGATTTGTGGCTTAATAACGAAATAGATACTATCAGGTTTAAATCGTTCTTTTAACGATTGTCCTACTGCAAAAAGTACTGCTATAAAGAACACTATAAGTAGGCCAGGCAACAGTTGACCTTTACTTTTTTGAGTGCTGGTAGTTGTAGTCATAATTCAGACAGTTTATTCAGTGTAAACTTCCTGTTTCTGCAACAGGATATATTCTATTTGAATAGCAATAATGGATTGATATATAACTGATTATTGTATATCTTCGCACTGCTCTGGTATAGTAGTTTCGATACAAATGAAGTGCCAGAGCCCAAATGTGTATTTTTTAGCAGGCTCGCTGCAAATTCAAAAAACATAGCGTCCGGGACTGAACGTTGTTTGTTCGATAATGGGAAATATGTTTAATCAGATAAGTTGTTACTAGTGAGCCTACCTTTTCTTTGTGCTAAATATTTTTATGACTTTAAGAGCTATGTTATAGCTAGTAAGCTATTCATCTTATAGTATTGTATTTAGTCGTTAAAGAACTTCCAGACGTTGTGAACAGATTTGCTTATACTCGGCAAGATCACCTGATTCGGGGAATAGTTTTACCTATATTTGTACTTATTCTTAATTCTATACTGCTGGAAAGTATATACTGGCATGACTGGAGGCTATTTATTATTACAACAGCTATCTCTTCCTTTATCTATTACTTTCACTGGTTTACTAATAATGCCATTGCATTATGGATTCATCGTCTCTATCCTTCTTACCACCAATTTGCCTTACGTGCTTTGGTTTCATATATCCTGGTAAGCTGTAGTTCCTCGACTATAACTTTTGTTATTTTTCAGCTATACAAGTTGGTGGGTTATACACTTGTATATGAAAGGCAAGTATGGGCATTTGGATTTGTGTTGGGAGTAGTTATTCTGGTTGCCAGTATTTATGAAGGGACGAATGCATTGGAGCAGTGGAAAAAATATTTTATTGAGTCAGAATCGTTAAAGAAAGCACAACTACAAAGTCAGTTAGAGGTTCTTAAGAACCAGGTCAATCCTCACTTTTTATTCAATAGTCTAAACTCTTTGGGCTCTTTGATTGAGGAAGATCCCAAACAAGCCAGTCGTTTTCTGGATGAACTCTCTTCGGTATATCGTTACCTTCTGCGCACCAATGATCAGGATCTGGTAGAGTTACATACCGAAATTCAATTTATCCAATCGTACTTTAATCTCTTGCATACCCGGCATGGGAGTTCTTTGCAATTGGTAATGGATATAGATCCATCATTTCATCAACACCAAATTCCTCCTCTGACACTACAACTTTTGGTTGAGAATGCAGTAAAACACAATATTATTCTACCAGATCAGGAACTGGTTGTACAAATTCGAACCGATGAAAATGGAGAACTGCTGGTAAGTAATAATTTGCAACGCAAAAAAGTAAGAGTGCTTAGCAATGGAGTTGGATTAAATAATATTCTGACCAAATACAGAATGCTGGGGCAGGCTTCTCCCAGAATTGAAGAGCAGGATGGTCAGTTTATGGTGACTCTACCCCTTATCCTGCAAGCATGATACCTAAATGTTTGATTGATAACACGGAAGAGGTAACTTGCCTGAAGTAATGTTTAAAATAGATAGAACATTACTTTGTTATGATACCACCTATTGATCTTTTAAAACAACTCATTGATTACAGCTATCCACTTCCTGATAAGGATTGGGAAATTTTTTCAAAGATATGGACATCTTTTTCGGCTAAACGAAAAGAGGTACTTACCCATGCAGGTGAAAAGGAAAAGTATCTGTATTTTGTAGTAGATGGCGTGCAGCGGGTATATTACTTTGACGATCAGGACAGAGAAGCCACATTAGTATTTACCTATTCACCTTCTTTTGGTGGAGTGCTGGATGCATTACTTCTGCAACAACCATCCCGCTATTTTTATGAAACTCTGACTCCATCAGTATTTTTACGGGCCTCAGCAACTGATTTGCTGGCATTAACTGAGCAGAGTCGTGCAATAGAATTATTGGTAAGACAAGGTCTTGTGCAGGCTTTGGCCGGAGTACTGGAGAGACTGGCTGAGTTGCAATGCTACTCGTCAGAAGAAAAGTTTAGAAAGCTTTTGCAACGGAGTCCGCACATTTTGCAGCGGGTGCCTCATAAATACCTGGCTAATTATCTGGGTATTGATCCAACTAATTTTAGCAAGCTGATAAACAAAGTGAAAATCTGAAATCTTGGTAAATACCAAGAGTGTTGTGTATAAATACATTCATCTTTGTATATCTTATTACATAACACTATGAAAACTAATTTAGTAACTATCCTCTCAAGAGGTTTTATCCTCTTTTCAGCTTTAAGCTTGTTGTCTGTCAGTTTGATGGCATTTGTCAACCCGCAATCTGTCATGGATCTGGTACAGGTTAATCTACCTAATACAGATGCATTTAGTTCTATACGAGGCGTATATGGAGGTGTTGGATTGACTATTTTTATTAGCCTGCTTTATCTTATGCGAAAAGATGTACAACTGGGATTGATTTTCCTGTCAATGCTTTGGGGGTTTTATGCATTATCCCGTTTGATAACCATCTTTTCTGAAGGAAGCCTTGGCGCATTTGGGACACAATGGTTATGCATTGAATCAATCCTGTTTGGGATATCTATTATTTTGTTGTTTCTACATAAAAGAACTTTAGCTGTTAATTACTAACGAAATGAAACCTGTATTAAAAGACCAGCTATTAGATTCATTGGAAGAACAAGTGGAAAAACATCTTCGGCAGTGTGTTGAACAGTTTCAGAATCTTAGTGAGGACATTTTATTAGCTCCTGCTACCAATGGAGGATGGAGTATTGCACAGTGTCTGGAGCATTTGAATAGTTATGGCAAGTATTATCTACCTCAAATTCAGAAAGGATTGACCAAGGTGCAGTTAAAGCCTAATGTAGAAACTTTTCGTAGTACCTGGTTAGGAAGGTATTTTACCAGAATGATGGACCCACAGACAGGAACGAGAAAATACAAAGCTTTTAAAGGGCATATTCCTGATCAAAACCTGAACCCCTATGCTGTAGTAGCCGAATTTATCCAGCAACAGGAGACTCTATTGGCTTATATCCGTCAGGCTCGTCATGTAGACTTAAATTGTATTCGTATTCCTATCTCAATCCTGCAATGGATACGTCTAAAACTAGGAGATGTGTTACAGTTTTTGATTGCACACAATGAAAGACATATAGTGCAGGCTCAACGAAATATTCCTATCCTGACTTCATCTGCAAACTCTGCACCTGTCTGACTATTTTATAGTTATAAGGCATTCTATTCCTGGTTGAATCCTAAAAGGGCTTTTGTTGTGAAAGACTTTTTTTCATAAAACCCTATCCGGGCTTACTGTGTACTAAAAATAGATACAGTATAGTTTCTGATACTAGATTGTTTTTGCATACTTGTTTGGTAACTTTCTCTGATATTGATAGATATGGGAGCGGTAACATAATAAAAAAGCAGATTGCTATTATTCTTCCATACAAGAATTCCTGTAATGTTTGGCTGGCTTATGTGATATCCTATGTATGCATACTATCAAATCGGAACAACCTTACTGATTTGAGAGACAGCATTCTACCAGTGATATGTAACCTTTGAAATAGCGGAGGTATTTTTACTGAAAAGTAAAAGAAAACGCTACTATTCTCAGTATCATGTCACGAATTACATATATTTTAAGAGTATCTATCTTACTATTTGTCTTATTGGGAAGAAGCTTCGTTGCCAACGCCCAACAAGGTAATCCCTATATCACCAATTATACGATTACACCTGCTAATCTGCCAGGGTATGACTTACCCCGCACATTTACTTCTATTCTGTCTGGAGGTGATCAGCATATTTATGTAACCAATACCAAAGGTGTCTTATTTTACAATGGATCAGAATGGATATTGGTTCGGACTGCTACCACACCTTTATCATTGACTACACACCCTGATTATTCAGAGCGTGTATATGTAGGGTGTCAGGAAGGATTTGGCTATGTTCAGACAAACGCCAATGGAGAGAATCAGTTTGTTGGTTATGGGAAGGAACAAAAGATTACAGGAGCTATTACACAGATAAAAAGTAATGGAAATCATGTATATCTGTTAAATAAGTCAGCTGTATATGAGTGGGATGTAAAAGAAGACCAGTTAAGTAATGTATGGAAAGCCTCCGGTTCTGCAACCTTTCAGGATTTGTTTGTTCAGAATAATCAGGTATTTATAAACGTAGCAGGAAAAGGTTTGCAACGTATTAATGGGAAGCAATTGACTACCGTTGCAGGAACAGAGGTTTTGGGACAATCCCGTATTGTAGCGACTATTCCTTTATCGGAACAGAAGCAGATTCTGGGAACATCCAACAATCGTCTGTGGATCTTTAACGGTCAGCAGTTGTCTCCTTTATCTATTGAAGCACAAAGTTATCTGGATGCGAATCAGTTATCAAGTGGCACAGACTTATCAGCCTCTATGTATGCCCTTGCTACTGTTTCGGGTGGATGTGTTATTATTGAAAAGCAAACAGGAAAGATACGTCACGTTGTAAACTTCCAGACCGGATTACCTGAAGATGAGATTCAGGCGGTAAGTAAAGATGGACAAGGAAACTTGTGGATCAGTCATTCCATGGGAGTAAGCCGTGCTGATTTTCATTTTTTGGTATCCAACTTCTCTACTTATCCGGGATTGATTGGTAATGTTACGCAGGTTCTTTCACATAAGAATATGCTGTATGTAGCAACAACAGAAGGTATTTTCTATCTGGATAAATCCGACTCTTTTCAGGAAGTTTCCGGATTTGTAAAGCAAAAACGTCAGATTGAACGCATCACAAAAACCATTACCATCAAAGAAAATCGCAAAGGTTTGCTTGGAAAGCTATTTGGAGGGAAAGATGATGTAAAGGTAGACCAGAAAAAAGAAGTTATTGAACTGGAAGACAAACCAACGAATGTCAATCGCCAACAAGAAATCTACGCATTACAGTCTATCCCTTATCTGTTCAAGAAAATAGAAGGGTTTGCTGGAAAGTGTCGTCAGCTTTCTTTGTTTGAAGGCCGGATACTGGCAGCAGGAAGTAATGGTGTATATCAGATTAGTGGAACCTCTTCAACCCCATTGTTGACAGGTGTATATGTACAGTCCTTATATGCTTCTACTAACAAACGAATTCTGGTTGGAGCTCAAAACGGGTTATATGCTCTGAATTTGCGTGGAGACAAGTGGGAACCCGAAAATTATACCCGTCAGGTATCAACACCTGTTCATTCTATGTGTCAGGAAGGAAATACCGTATGGCTGGGTAGCCTGAATCAGGTATGGAAGCTGGAACTGAATACACAAGGCAAAGTTCATAAGGCACATCCTTATACTACCGGACTTCCTTATTCTGACCTTATTCCTGTATTCCTGGCAGAAGGCAAGCCTTCCTTTATTATAGACAATAAATTATATCGCTTTAACAGTTCTGAAAATAAGCTGGAGATTGATGGAGATTGGACTAAGAAAGGAATAGATCTGCGTGCTCCTGTCTATGGACAGAAGGATCTTACCTGGATGCGTTTGGAGGGAAGATGGCAAGAAATCAGCAGCACACAAAAAATAGATCAGCAACGTACAGCTTTATTGAATCTGTTTTCAGATTTGCGGGATGTGTACATTGACAGCAAACAAAACATCTGGGTGGTAGATGCTGCCAATCAGATTTATCAGATTAATGGGGAGCCTAACTTTGGTACACTTCCTGCATTGCATGTATATCTTGAACGAGTAGCTGACAAAAAGGGTAAGAATCTGCCTATTGATGATGTTAGTGTACCATATGATCAGAATGCACTTCAGTTTGTAGTGTCTCCTCGTCAGTTTGGTCAGGAAGCAGCCATTCAATATCAGTATCGTGTGTCAGGTATTGGCAATGAATGGTCTGAATGGCAAACAGCACCTGTATTTCGTTTTCCTATTTTACCTGATGGTTCATTTACTTTACAGGTAAGAGCCCGTGATGCACAAGGAACAGTAAGTGAAGTCAGCGAATTTGACTTTGTAGTGCGTCCTCCGTTCTGGAAAACCTGGTGGTTCCAGGGAATAGTCCTGATTGCCATTGCTGCTGGCGTTGTATTCTTTGTTCGTTTCCGTACCTATCGTTTGGAACAAGCCAATCGCATTCTGGAGCAACGTGTAGAAGAACGTACACTGGAAATACGCTTGCAAAAAGAGCAGATTGAACTTCAGAAAAACGATATTGAATTGCAAAAGCATGAACTGGAGCTGGCATACACAGATATTTCCAAAAAGAACAAACACATTACTGGAAGTATCAATTATGCTCAGAAGATCCAACATGCTATCTTACCATTAGAGTCCCAGATTGAAAAAGCATTGCCAGAATCGTTTGTATTTTTCCAGCCACGGGATACTGTAAGTGGTGACTTCTATTGGTTCTCAGAAAAAGAAGAGGTTGTTATTATTGCGGCAGTTGACTGTACCGGACATGGCGTACCAGGGGCATTTATGTCCATGATTGGTAATACATTGTTAAACCAGATTGTCAATGAGAAGGGCATTACCGAGCCAGCGAAAATTCTGAATTTATTACACAAGGGAGTGCGTAAAGCGTTGAAACAGGAGGAGGATAATAGTGAAAGGCAGGATGGTATGGATATCGCACTTTGTACTTTCAATAAACGTACATTGTTATTGCAGTATGCAGGAGCTAATAACTCACTATATATTGTTGAAAATGGCGAACTGATTGAAACAAAAGCCAATAAATTTGGAATTGGTGGGGTTCAGAAAGAAGCTGAACGATTGTTTACCAATCATACCTTTACAGTGAGTGCTAATACGCATTGTTATCTGTTTACAGATGGATATGAAGATCAGTTTGGTGGACCTGACAACCGGAAGTTTATGGCAAAACGTTTCCGTCAGTTATTGGTAGATATTCATGCTAAACCAGCCACAGAACAAAAACAGATACTGACACAGACCATACATGATTGGAAAGGCCATGAATCGCAAATGGATGATATGTTGGTAATAGGTTTTCAGTTGCCGGTATCTCCCGACTTTGCAATCAAGGCTACCCTGATGGATAGTGTCACCCAATAATGAGATTCAAATTGCTAATATAAAATCCCATCTGTGCCAACAAGCAGATGGGATTTTTGATTTATGATAGTGGGAAGAATACTTAGGAAGCCTTACTATCTGATAAACACTTCTATTCTAGTTTAGTAACATTTTTGGAGTGCTGGTATTGTTGTATATTTAGTAATTATGTTTAAAGTTTCTCAATACAACTATGAAAAAACCACTTCTTTTATTGGTATTCTTTTATGGTTTGCAAGCAACCTGGGCTCAGACTGACTCCAGTGCCTTTCTTTTTGCCAAACGCCACAAGTTTCGTTACATCATTGAGATTAAAAATGACTCAGGGTTCGTTTATAAACTAGAACAACATTCCTTCCATGTTGTCTTAGATGTGCTTATTGCTGAAGATACAGTTATACTTCAACCAAAATCAGAGGATGATTTGTACATTGGTAAAAAGTTTCAATTTGGTAAAGACTCTAAAAATAGGGTACATCTGGTAGATAAAAGTAGACCACAAAAATCTATAAAGATCAAAGTAGATTCAATAAGTAACCAAAATGCCAATTATATGGTGAATGAAGGTTATTGGTATAGCCGGTTTTCACAACTGAATGATACTCTACATCTCAAAAATCCCTGGATTACTATTGGTCCAGTTGATGCCTTTAGTTATTGGCAGGCATTCACCAAGAGTGAGACCGCATCTATAAATGTAGGGGGGCCACACAAAAGCTTTCAGGTATTTGCAATGAATAAATTGAAACAAATACGAGATAGTATTGAAGCCAAAGAAGCTAAGAATGTCAATAGTATGCAAAGTATACTGGATAGTGCTACTATTTTATCTGCTGACAAGCTGAAAGATAAGTTCAGAGAATTATCTGGTTATGAAGAAAAGAATTATTTTGATGCTGCTGCTCATGCTCTCAGCAAACAGCATCCTCAGAACTTTTTTGAATTGGTGGAGGCTGCGCCTGATTTAAAAAAGAAATTGTATCAATCTTTATACTATGATAAACAAATAGTAACTACTCTGAAAAGCGTTGAAACAACATCTCCCATAAAGGATGATTTCCTTAAAAAGCAGAAAAAAGTAAAGTTAGTACACACAATAGTTGTTTCTGCTGTCTCAATTGGTACTATAAGCTTTTACGTACTTTTAGGTTGGGGTATTTATGCATTGGCAACATAGTTGATTACCAATTCTATAGACAGATGGGATTATTCATAGTTGTGGTTTGGGAGTATGTTTGGTATTCCTCATAAACTTTGTATTTTTAGTCAAGTGAGAATCTGATTCTACGCTTTCTCCTAGCTATACAAACCACTTTTCTATGAAGCAAACTTTACTCATTGCCATTCTACTGTCTATACACCTTTCCTGTTTTGCTCAAAAATCTGTCTTACTGGCAAAAAATCTTATTGATGGAACAGGGAAAGTTATTCCAAATCCTGCCATACTTATTGAAAGGGATAAAATAGTCGGTATTACTACCAGAGATAAGCTACCTAAAAATAGTATTGTTACAGATCTGGGAGACTACACTTTACTTCCAGGCTTGATTGATCTGCATGTACATCCAAATCTGAGTGTAGAAGGTTACCAGGTATATCATGTAAAAACATCTTCTGCTTACAAAGCATTAGCTGGGTTACACAGAGTACAGGATCTATTGTCTGCCGGATGGACAACACTCCGTGTTGCCGGAGATGGCGATGTAGGTTATGCTAATATGGAAATCCGCAAAGCCATAAATGAAGGATTGTTTAGTGGTCCCCGAATATATGGAGCCGCACATTATCTCTCGGTAACAGGTGGCGGCGGTGATATTAATTTTGTTTCATATGAACAACCTGTTATTGCTGATGGACTTGTCGCCGATGGACCTGATCAACTGCGAAAAGCTGTTCGTAATGAAATCAAATATGGCAGTGACTGGATTAAAATCCTGGTTACAGGGGCTTTCATGAGTTCAGGTGACAATCCGAATAATGTACATTTTAGTCCGGAAGAATTAAAAGTTGTTGTGGAAGAAGCTGCTCGGCGTGATGTACCTGTCATGGCTCATGCCCATAGCAATGAAGGAATTAAGATGGCTGTTGAAGCAGGTGTGCGTACCATTGAACACGGATCTTTTCTTGAAAATGATGCTATTGATCTGATGGTGAAACATAATACCTACTTGATTCCGACATTAGCTATTCACTTATATCACACAGAAGAAATTGCAGATCAAAAAGCTCTTCAAAAAGCAGTAACACTAACTAATAAAACCAAAGAAGGCACTTATACAAATTTTCAGCTGGCTGTAAAAAAAGGAGTAAAGTTTGGTTTGGGGACTGACTTTATTGACTGGCCATCTGCTTTTTCAGCTAAGGAGTTTACTGAGTACCTCAAACTAGGGTTTACTCCTATGCAGGCTATTATGTGTGCTACCAAAGTAAATGCAGAGATTTTAAAAAAAGAGAAAGAAATAGGTACAGTTGAGGTTGGAAAGCTGGCTGATATTATAGCTGTAAAGGGAGATCCACTAAAAGACATTACAGAACTGGAGCGTGTAAAATTTGTGATGATAGGAGGGAAAATTGTGAAAAATGAGAAATAGGGCTAAGTAATTGTTTAAAAAAATCTTTTGAAGATGTATACTAACACTAACCTGAACCATACAAACCTTTATGAAGAAAATACTACCATTTTTGCTTTATCTGCTTTCTCCCTTACTGTTTGCTCAAACGACTAAGCAACTCAATGAATTTGACGCCTACATTCAAAAATCTGTTAAGGAGTGGCAAATTCCTGGTCTTGCTATTGCTGTTGTAAAAGATGGAAAGGTAATTGTAAAGAAAGGCTATGGAACACGTGAAATTGGAACAGCTCAACCTGTAGATGCCCATACACTATTTGCCTGTGCTTCTACCACTAAGGCACTGACAGCAACAGGCATGGGAATGTTGGTAGATGCAGGTAAGGTAAACTGGAATGACCCTGTAATTAAATACCTGCCAGATTTTCATCTGTATGATCCATATGTAACGAAAGAACTGACCATACGGGACCTGTTTACCCATAATTCAGGTGTAGGTAATACAGATTTTCTATGGGGTGATACGGATTGGTCTTCAGAGGAGGTTCTTCAAAAGATGGCAATGGTCAAACCTTCTTATTCGTTTCGGGCAAGCTTTATTTACCAGAATATTTTTTATCTGGTAGCTGGGAAGGTAATTGAGAAAGTGAGTGGTATGAATTGGGGAGAATTTATGAAACAACGTATTTTTCAGCCTCTGGGAATGACCCGTACCAAACCCTACTTTAAAGAAGTAACGGATGTCAATCGATCACGTCCCCATTTCAAAGTAGAGAATACTATCGTTGCTATTGAAGATTTAAAAGCAGATGCTATTGGACCGGCTGGTAGTATCTGGTCTTGTGTGGATGATATGGCAAAATGGGTTGCCTGTATGCTCGATAGTAGCAAGTATACAGGTGGAAGGTTAGTAAATCCGCAAACGTGGGCGGAATTATTTAAACCTCAGGTAATGGTGCCACCCTCTCAGTTTTATCCTACCATGCGACTGACCCAACCTAACTGGACAACATATGGACTAGGATGGTTTCAACAGGACTATAAAGGTAAGAAAGTTAATTTTCATACAGGTAGCTTACCAGGTACTATTGCTATTCATGGCCAATTGCCCGAGGCTAAGTTAGGTATCTATATTCTGGGTAACTATGATCATGCAGAGATACGTCATGCATTGATGTTTAAGGCATTTGACTTGTTTACTCTGGGAGGGAACCGTGATTGGAGTGCTGAGTTTTTGACACTATATCAGAGTCTGGCTGAAGCAGCAAAAACGGCAGAGAAAGAATTCGAAAGCAGCCGAAAACTAAATACACAACCTTCATTACCTCTGGAAGCCTATACTGGCAAGTATTCAGATCCTTTGTATGGAGATGTAGTGATTACTCTTGCAAATAATCAATTAGCTGTCACAATCAATAAGTTCGTTAAGATTACGGTAGAACATTGGCATTATAATACGTTTAGGGGGTGGTATGAAAAAAAATGGTATGGAAAAGATACTGTCAATTTTATACTCAGTGCAGACGGAACTATAGAAAAAGTTGTTATAGATGGGAAAGGATATCAGAAAGAGGGGCCTGAGAAAAAATTATAATTCCTATCAGGTTTATACGGTTAGGTATATCGTAAAGCCCATGCGATCAAGACCGCCTGTAGTGGGAGGCGAGCCCATAGTAGCCAGGACGGAATGCGATGGAATTTTTGGCTGGTAGCCATATAGATATTGGCAGGAAATATAGCAATCAGCAAAAGTACAATGCCCCACGCAGACCAAACCCGGGTTGGTGAAAATAATAAACCAATACCTAAGGCAGATTCTGCAAATCCACTGAGCAGCACCATAGCACGATGAGCCGGAATGTAGGGGGGCATGATCGATTCATACATACGGGGTTTCACAAAGTGAAGGATTCCCGCTATAATATAAAGTATTGCCATTGCTATCAGATGCCATTCCATACAATGTCTGGTTAGAATTAAATAAAAAACAAAGGTAAAGAAATACTGAATAGTCTATGAATGTCAGTCTTCTTTGCCTTTGCTGTATTTAGGAAGTATGGTTATTTTTTTAGTTCGTTCTTATAAACTTTACCATCTTTCATTACAAATTTAACTTTCTCCAATAGAGTAACATCATCCAGCGGATTTCCTTCTATCGCAATAATATCAGCCCATTTGCCTTTGGTAATTGAGCCTATACGTTCTTTCCATCCTAATAGATCTGCTGCATTGATAGTCGCTGCCTGAATAGCCTGAATAGGAGTAAGACCATACTTTACCATGTAATAAAACTGTTTTCCATTCCAGCCATGAGGGTATACACCTGCATCTGTTCCATAGGCTATTTTAACACCTCCTTTTACTGCTTTGGCAAAACTTTCGCGTTGCGTACGTCCTACCAGTTGTTCTTTGTCCAGAATCTTTTGCGGATAGCCCAAGCGTTTGTATTCACTCATAATGTAATCATCGTTGTAAATGTCGGCAACCAGATAAGTACCTTGCTGTTTCATAAGCTGTATTGCTTCAGCATCCAGAAAGCTGCCATGTTCTACAGAGGCTACTCCTGCCCGGATAGCCTGTTTGATAGCATCTGTGCCATGAGCATGAGCACAGGTTTTCCGTCCCCACATTTTTGCTTCTTCTACAATGGCTTTCATTTCCTCCAGTGAAAACTGAGGTGCACCCACACTTTCTTCTTCAGATAACACGCCAGCTCCAGCCCCAAACTTAATTACATCCGCGCCGTATTTGATATTGTACCGTACTTGTTTGCGAAGCGCATCAACACCATCGGCTACTCCCATCATTTCTTTGGGTAACTGAAAACTCAGGAAAGGAGAGAATCCATTTAAGTCACCATGACTTCCTGTAGAGCCAATAAATAAAGTGGCAACCTGCAACCGGGGACCTTCAATTTCACCTGAATTGATAGCATTACGCAGGGCTACATCTATAAAGGCTGCAGCACCCACATCGCGGCAGGTCGTAAATCCTGCCTGTAATGTGCGTTTGGCATAGATATGGGCTGTTATAGCATAGTCCATAGGCGTTTTGCGAAAAATATCGCCATAATAGTCACCACTCGGTTGAGAAGTAATGTGGGTATGACAGTCAATCAAACCGGGTAACACTGTAGCATTGCTTAGATCAATAACCTCAGCATTGGCAGGAATAGCCAGTCCCGTACCTATATTGACAATCGTATTACTATCAATCAGGATAACCTGTTGGTTTAATACCGTACCACTGACTACATCAATGACTTTTCCAGCTTTGATGGCTTTTAATTTAGACTGAGCTGCAACCAGCTGACAGAAAATAATAGTAAGAGTAAAGAGTAAGATAAACTTTAGCTTCATGGAATAAGGTGAGAAAGGATAGCAGTTGGTTTGTATATTTGAATAAGTAAAGTTAAATGCAGAATTGATAATTGCAACAATGGCAAAAGCCCGGATAATGGATAACACAGGAAATGTATAAGTATTACTTGTCATATGAACTAAAAACTGGTTTCTATGTTAGAATCCGTCCTTCATTATATTCACACAAACTTTGACCAGGAGTTATCTTTGGATATCCTGGCCGAACAGGCAAATTATTCTTCTTTTCATTTTCACAGGCTGTTTAAAGAGCAGATAGGAGAAGCACCTAAACAATACATACTTCGGTTACGGCTAGAGAAAGCTTGTAAAGACTTGATATTTTATCCTCATAAATCCATTTATGAAATTGCTTTGGATTGTGGATTTAGTTCTGCCTCAGTATTTGCCAGAGCCTTTCGGCGTAGATACCAGATAAACGCAGAGCAATATCGGGAATTAGAGCTGCAAAAGCTTACACACAATACAACAACTGTCAGTTTATCAAGTGACCAGTTAGAGATAGTACGAATGGAACGCTTTGTCATTGCATATGAGATTGCATTGCTTGATAAGGAAGAAAATAGTATGCAAGCATTCCGGAATATATATCAATGGGCCGAAGCAAGGGATATGACAGATCGTTACCCTCACTTTTATGGTGTATTTCTGGATTCGCCAGTTACTACAAAGATGGAGCAATGCCGCTATCTGGCTGGTATACGTGTATACCCTTCTGAAAATATTCGGTTTACTGAAAAAATGATGGCGTTGGGGGGAGCTAAGCATGCACAGATTCAGATAACAGGAGGTATGTCTGAGGTGGTGAATTATGCACTTCATTTCAAAAAGCAATGGATTGCTCAGAGCGGATATGAGATTATTCCTGAATCCATAGGCTTTGAAGCTTTTTCTCAATTGGATTTCAATTTACCTTATGCTTCTCATAACCGTAAGATCTGTATTGCTGTGCAGCCCAAATAGCAAGAAATGCAAACTACTTAGCAAAAAGTGAACAATGCTTCTCTGTGTCAACCCCTACTTTTGAAGTGTTTATTTACTACTTTAAACCAACAGGACAATGACAACAGAAAGCAAACACGTCATGATAGCCGGTGGTACTTCCGGAATAGGACTAGCTACTGCAAAGAAACTAATTGAAAAAGGTATCCGGATTACAATTACAGGACGTGATAATGAAAAACTACAGCACGTGTTAACTGAATTAGGTCCGCTGGCAAGTGGAGAAGTTGTAGATTCCTCTGATATAACACAATTGCAGGCTTTTATGAAAAAGATAGATCCTATTACAGATCTGGTGATTACCGTAAGCGGGGGAAAAGGTATGGGTTTATTTCGGGATCTGGACCTACAACAGTTAAAAGAAGGTTTTGAGGAAAAGCTGTTTCCGCAATTAGCTACCGCACAGGCTGCTATCCCATATATTGCCTCTCATGGTAGCATTACATTTGTGTCTGCTGCCAGTTCACAAGCCAAAAGAGAAGGAACAGGTGGTCTGGCGGCTATCAATGGCTCACTGGAAATTATGGTTCCTGTGTTAGCCAAAGAACTCAAACCCATTCGGGTAAATGCAGTTTCTCCTGGCGTGATTAATACTCCCTGGTGGAATTTTTTGCCAGAAGAAACCAAACTGCAAACATTTCAGCAGCTAGCTCAATCAACTCCCGCAGAGAGAGTCGGGCAGCCCGAAGATATTGCAGCCGTTATTGATACTCTCTTAGGCAATACTTTTATTACAGGGCAAGTGATAACAGTAGATGGAGGGTATAGTCTGTAATACTGACAAGAAAAAAGACCTGAGGTGATCAGGTCTTTTTTCTTGTGAACACGTCTATACGATTATTCTGCCAACGCACGTTGATTCACAAATGATTCTGCAATATCTGTTAATAAGGTATCTGCATTTTTTTCTTCCTGTAATGTCTGAGCCAGTAAGGAAGCTGCCGTTTCATAACCTAGCAGACGTGCCAGTGTACGTAATGATCCATATGCAGCGATTTCATAGTGTTCCACTTTTTGAGAAGCGATGATAATACCTGCATCCCGGGTAAGTGTGCCTTCGATTGTTTCATCAATGAGTTCGTTGCCTTCTTCGAGCAAGCCTTTCATGGCTTCACAGGTAACTTCAGAAGGTGTTTCATTGATTGAGCTGAATACTTGTTCCAGACGGCGTACATGGCCACGGGTTTCCTCTAAGTGTCTGGTAATTGCAGTCTTAAGATCATTGGTGGTTGCAGCTTCTGCCATAGCTGGTAGTGTGTTCACCAATTTGTTCTCTGCATAATAAATGTCTCTTAATTCTTCAAGAAATAATTCGCGAAGTGATTCAACATTATCTGAACCAGAAAAGAAGTTTTTTACGGAATCTCCAAAAGAAGCCATATTGAAATAGGATTAAAAGGTTTGTGTTAAAAAGAAAAGTTGTGTGCAAACCTGCCAAACATTTGTGCCAGTGGCAGGGTGATAGGAGAGAGTGTTGGCATTACTTTTTACCTGCCGCATTCCGTTGAATTAGCTTCCCGTTGGGGTGTTTTATACGCACTATATAGTTGGTAATTAGTTGATAATCAAAATTTTATCTGTATAAATGCTATGAAGGAGATAAAGGTGTGGAAGTATAATCTTTACTTCTGACTAAAGCGAATTGGTAAGCTGCATCGCATTCCCTGTAGTTGTGTTTCGTCGGGATTTTCTGGGTAGATCCAGTTAGGCATGAGTTTGATAACTCGTATGGCTTCTGCGTCAAAATCAGGGGTCAGACCTTTAGCTATTCCAGGCTCTACAATACTGCCATCTGGTTTGATTAGAAAGTTAACAAATACAACTCCTCCTATATCTGTCTTATTAGAAGGCCACTGGAGATTTTTCTTAAAGAAGCTATGCATGGCTTGCACACCTCCTGGAAATTCAGGCATTACTTGTGGGTAAAGTAGACAAACAATTGCTGTATCCTCATCTAGCGTGTTGTCCTTCTTATCGAATTGCGGTTGTATCCTTTCCTTATTGATGGAGCAGGATATCAAAATAAGGAGTATAAACAGTATACTTTTTCTCATAAAATATAAGTAGCAGAGGTTACTTCTTCTTCCCAGAAAGAACGAAGCTGATAGGTAGACTATATGGACTTGATATGTTGCGTCCTCCTGAAGATGCAGGTTTCCATTTAGGCATCAGTTTAATAATGCGTATAACTTCTTCATCACAACCATAGCCAATACCTCTCTTTACTTTAATCTCGTCAATAGTGCCATCTATAGTAATAATAAAATGTATATATACAACACCTTCTATTTTTAATTTCTTAGCAACTTCCGGATAGTGTAAGTTATTTTGTAGAAACTCGCGTAATTTGGGAATTCCTCCCGGAAACTCAGGCAGTTGTCCAAACCATGTAATTATGCGTGTTTCTTCATTTGCCTCAGATAAAGCTATTTTATCAGCGATAAATAAGCTATCTATGGAAGGAGGATCTTCTGCAGTAGCTGTAAATGTTAGAGCCTGTATTTTTCCAGAAACTTTTGGTTTTGACTGTTGAGCAAAGCAGACACCACAATTCAAAAGGAAAAGGAAGAATAGAGATTTTTTCATAGGAAGATTCTGTTACCTGTTAGGTAGATGCAGAGAACTTCCTTTTTCCATAATCTAATACTGATTAGTTGGGAGAGTTTGATGACAATATAAAACGAATAGGTAATGTATACTCTTGGGCTATTATTTCACCATATGATTTCCCTGGTTTCCATTTAGGCATATGCTGAACAACGCGTACGGCTTCTGCATCAAAATCCGGATGTATTCCTTTTATTACTTCAATGTTGCTAATACTGCCATCCGTATTGACAAGAAATCGGACATATACAATTCCACTAGCATCCGCGGTGGTAGTTGGCCACCTGAGATTTTGATGTAAGTACGGACCTAATTCCCATATACCTCCAGGAAATTCGGGTCTTTGCTCTATAAAGCAGCCCCAGAACGCTACTGAATCTGTAGACACTGTAGTATCTATGGTAGACTCTTCTTTCTGGGTTGAAGAAATGAATGGCTCATGATTAACACAGGATGAGAGAGTTGTCAGAAATAGAAAGAGTATGAACTTGACTATTTGAGAAACCATACGAATTACTTTGTAAGTGTGGAGAAACTTATAGGCAGAGTATAGCGACACGATACATTACGATGATTGAACTGTGCTGGTTTCCAGTTAGGCATGAGTTGAATCACTCGTAGGGCTTCTTTATCAAAGTCTGGCCCTATTCCTTTTAATACATGGATGTCTTCGAGGTGACCATCTTGTTGAACCCAAAAAGTAACGTATCCTACTCCACTTATATCAGATAAAGTGTGTGGATACTTCAGATGCTTTTGTATGAATGATTCCATTGCTTTTTTTCCACCAGGAAATTCAGGGAGAGTATCTACTACATAGCATTCGCTGTAAGAATGTCTATCTCTATTTAATTCTGCCAGATAATCCACCTGATAATCTGAATCAGAAACAAGAAGATCTTCTGTTTTTTCATCCACTAACAATGTATCTGTTACCTTTTTCTGAGAAGCTATAGGAGAGGATTCATTCTTACAACCTGACAATAACACAATACCTAGAATGCAAAAGATACAATATGTGGATAGTTGCATTAGTGGTCGTTTCATCATACTTGCTCTTTTGTTTATTTCCGGGCTATTCTGGTAGACTTAAACTCAATAGGCAGAATGTAATTTACATCAATAGGGTGGCCTCCCTGAAGAGCAGGTTCCCAAACTGGCATATGTCTGACTAATCGTACTACTTCCTCATCACATCTATAGCCCAATCCTTTAATTACTTTTATATCCTGAAGCAGACCCTTGTCTCCTACAGTAAAGCTAACATATACTTTTCCTGTAACTTCGGCTTTTAGTGCTTCTGGTGGAGATTGCAGATTATCTGTAATGAATTGTTTCAATCCTTCTTCTCCACCCGGAAATTGTGGTGCTCGTTCGGAAAGTTTCGAATCAATGGTTGTGGTTTTATGAAGAGTAGGAAAATGTGTCTGATGAGAGTTAAATACTGTAACGTCTGTTTCTTTGTGAAAATCACAAGCTGTAAGAATAATTAGTAAGATTACAGATGTATATTTTTGCATACACAAAATGCTGCTTTTAGTTGTTTTGCTATCTTCTATATGAATTGAATAGTAATGAAAAGCCTTATATGGCAAGATAGAAGCTGATAGGTAGAATATATTTAATAGCCGTATTTCTTCCATTTTGTTGTGCAGGAACCCATTGTGGTATAAGATTAAGTACACGCACTACCTCCTCATCACATCCATACCCTAAGCCTTGTAAAATCTGAGGGGATTTGATAAATCCTTTCTCATCTATTATAAAACCAGCATAGATTGTTCCCTGAACTTTGTTATTCCTTGCCAGAGCAGGATATCTGAGATTTTTTTGAATAAGAGTATATAATGCAGAGATACCCTCCGGATATTGAGCAAGTTGCGCTGTCCAGAAAAGAGGTTGCTCACAATTCAGTGGCTGTAACGTTTTTGGGATTGACGTATTTAATTTGCTCTGTTTAACCTGAGCATAATTTGGAATCGAGAGAAGAAAAATAGAAAAGAGAATAACTATTGCCTTGTACATAAAGCAGTATTTTCTGCTTTGATGCACAAGACATCTTTTTTCCATAACAGCAAATGAAAATTTCTGTTATTATTTACCTATAACTTATTGTCCAGAGCCAAAAACAGATGGGAAACGAATATCTGACAGACACTTTTTGATTGTTTTGAAAACCTGACTACCATTTCGGCATGATTTTAAGTACACGAGCCACTTCCTCGTCGCAACTATATCTTATGTCGGTTAAAAAGTTTTCATAGGAAATAATAAGAATAACCCTCATTGCTGGCTAGGGCTATAAGAGGGATTTTCAGATATTATGAAAGAACTAACTATTTACGTGTTAACCCAAAATTGACTGGTATAGCAAATCTTACTGGTACTGGTTGGCCATTTAGAATACCTGGGCTCCATGTTGGCATAAGCCTAAGCACTCTAAGAACTTCTTGATCACACCCATACCCGATTCCTTTGGCAATAAAAAGATTCTGGATGGTTCCATCTTTTCCAATGACAAATGATGCGAAAACTGTTCCTGTTACATTGGCTTTAAGAGCTTCTTCAGGATAGTTTAAATTCTTTTCTATAAACTTGCTCAATTTTGGAATCCCTCCCGGAAATTCAGGCATGTGATCTACAAAAAGATATACACTGTCACTGGTTGATTCTGTTGGAGTCTTAGTCTGGGCAGAAATACAGGTAATAGTACTCAGAGAGATAATAAGAGTATAAATATACTTCATAATAGACATAAAATTACCCTCATGTTAAGCATGAGGGTAGGTATAGAAGATTAAATAGTAAGCAATTGTGTTAATTAAACAAATTCGTTTCCTTTATTCTTCGCATCATTGACAAACTCCTTTACTTTCTGTTCATCATCTTTGCGGCAGATCAGAAGTACATTATCATATTCTGCAACGATAAATCCATCCAGACCATTAATAGCAATCAGACGATCTTTAGGAGTTTTGATGATGCAGTTTTTGGTATCATACAACATCACACTCCCATCAATAACATTTTCATGCTCATCTTTATCGGATACTTCATACAATGATTTCCATGTTCCCAGGTCAGACCAGCCAAAGTCGCTTAATACTACATAGACGTCCCCAGCCTTATCTGCTTTTTCCATAATGCCTACATCAATAGAGATACTTTTACACCAGGAATAGGCTTTGTCTATATAAGTAGATTCTTCTGTAGTGAAGTAGAATGGTTTGCCATCTTCAAATGCTTCTGCTATATCCGGAAGATACTGCAGGAAATTTTGAGTTACAGTCTGTGCATTCCAGACAAAGATCCCTGCATTCCATACATAGTCTCCACTCTCAATAAATTTTTTAGCATATTCCAGACTTGGTTTTTCTGTAAAGGTTTTTACTTTCAGAACATCTTCTCCATCTTCTGGATGAAACTGAATATAGCCATACCCTGTATCAGGGCGACTAGGTTTAATTCCCAGTGTTACAATTTTATTTGTTTCTGTAGTAGCTTTCAGTGCTTTCTGGATATCCGCTCTAAATGCTTCTTCTTTTAATATGATATGATCCGCAGGAGCTATAACCAGATTGGCATGAGGATCTTTATGAGCAATTTTGTAGGCTGCATACGCGATACAAGGAGCTGTGTTGCGACGAGCTGGTTCCAGTAATATCTGATCGTAGGAGAGCTGTGGTAGTTGCTGTTTTACCAAGTCTCTGTATTCTGCACTAGTTACAACATATATATTTTCGGGTGGACAGATACCATCAAAACGATCAGCAGTTTGTTGGAGCAGAGTCCGGCCTGTTCCTAATACGTCATGAAACTGCTTGGGATTACTGGTGCGACTAAACGGCCAGAAGCGTGTGCCTACACCTCCTGCCATAATAATAACATAGTTGTTTTTGCTCATTACTGGTTCCTTTATGTAATTGTTATTCGTACGTTAATTAATTTTTAAAAAAATCTTACATCCCCTTTGTAAGATAGAAATAATAAGTATATATGTTAAATATTTTTCCAGTAGTTGTATGAATATTTGATTTGTCCAACTAATCAAAAGAAAAATATAGTACTAAATCTGCCTGGTAGTATGAAATATTATTTTACAAAAAAGCATCTATAGAAAAAATCATATTTGATTAAATGTGATTTTGGATTCATTTTATTTTATAGAATGCGTCTTTTGCCATTTAACTTACTGTAAGAAAGCTCCCCTATATTCGGCAAATGTAAGAATAGTAACCAACCTGTCAAACTTTGAGAAGTTTCTAATACTTTCATTTGTAACTAATTATATATAGTTGAATTGTTGAAAAATATTTCATAGCTTACCTCATGAACTGCAAAATAAAGTTTGCAAAGCAACGCTTTTTTAGCAATTTTGACATAAGACTTGATGCAAAAGTTTTACCAGCACACGCTAATCATCGTTAAAAATATAAAAGTTATCTACCTTCAGAAAGATTCAGATGTTGACGGACGAGTTATCTCAAATAAAAGAAACCCTTAAAGACGTTTTTGGCTATAGCCAGTTTCGCGGAACCCAGGAAGAAATTATTCAAAGTATTTTAGCGGGACGCAATACGTTTGTAATTATGCCAACAGGGGCAGGTAAATCATTGTGTTACCAGTTACCTGCTATTGTAATGTCTGGGACTGCCATTGTAATTTCACCCCTGATTGCTTTAATGAAAAATCAGGTAGATCAGTTAAACGCAGTTGGTATCAATGCCCAGTTTTTAAATTCTACTCTCAGTAAAGCGGAAATTACAAAAGTTAAAAAAGATGTATTGAATGGTGAGATCAGGCTTTTATATGTAGCACCTGAATCTCTAACCAAAGAAGAAAATATTGACCTTCTCAAAAGAGCTAATATCTCATTTGTTGCAGTAGACGAAGCACATTGTATTTCTGAATGGGGACATGATTTCCGTCCGGAATACCGCAAGATTAGAGGTATTATTGAAAATTTAGGTAAAAACCTTCCAATTATTGCCCTTACAGCTACGGCAACCCCTAAAGTCCAGACTGACATTCAGAGAAACCTGGACATGGATGATGCGGAACTTTTTAAATCTTCCTTTAACCGCAAAAATCTTTACTACGAAGTACGTCCAAAAGTTGATGCGAAGAAACAATTAATTAAGTATATAAAAAACCACAAAGGTAAATCAGGTATTATCTATTGCCTTAGCCGCAAGAAAGTAGAAGAGATCGCTGAGTTACTCAGTGTAAATGACATTAAAGCGTTGCCTTATCATGCTGGTCTGGATGCGTCAATTCGTATGGCTAACCAGGATGCATTTTTGAATGAAGATGTAGATGTAATTGTGGCTACTATCGCATTTGGGATGGGAATTGACAAACCAGATGTTCGTTTTGTTATTCACTACGATGCTCCAAAGTCGCTGGAAGGATATTATCAGGAAACAGGACGGTCTGGTCGTGATGGATTGGAAGGTAACTGTATCATGTTCTATAGTTACAATGACATTCTGAAACTGGAGAAATTTAATAAAGACAAACCTGTTACAGAGCGGGATAATGCCAAACATCTCTTACAGGAGATGGCTGCTTATGCTGAGTCTTCTGTATGTCGTCGTCGTCAGCTTCTGCATTATTTTGGTGAGCAACTGGATCACGATTGTGGCTATTGTGACAACTGTCTGAAACCTCGTGAGAAATTTGAGGCGCAGGATGATGTAGTGCTGGCAGTTCAGGCTGTAATACAGACAGAGTCACGTTTTGGGGTGCCACATCTTGTAGATGTTTTACGTGGAGTTAAAAATGATTATGTAATAAGCTACGGACATGATAAACTTAAGCTATTTGGTGTAGGAGCAGAAAAAGATGTTGCCTATTGGACTTCTGTGTATCGTCAGATTACCATTTATAACTTCCTGGAAAAAGATGTAGATGTAATTGGCATTGCGCGTCCGTCTGCTAAAGGACTGGAATTCGTAGACAATCCTTATCCTGTCACGCTGACTAAGGATCATGATTATTCAAATGTAGATGAAGAAAGTGATGAGGATGATAATGATGCTGGCAATCCATCTACTCCACGTGCTGCCGATGAGACTTTATTCGAAATGCTGAAAGCACTTCGTAAAAAGATTGCGAAAGAGAAGGGCTTACCTCCGTACGTTATTTTTCAGGACCCTTCTCTGGAAGAGATGGCTACCACCTATCCCACAACCAAAGAGGAACTAGCACAGATTAATGGTGTTGGAGGAGGAAAGGTTGCTAAATTTGGTAAACCATTTCTGGAACTAATAGCTAAATATGTTGCTGAAAATGATATAGAGACAGATTCGGATGTCTTGATCAAGTCTACCGCTAATAAGTCTAAGACCAAGATCTTTATCATTCAACAAATTGACAGGAAAATCAATCTGGATGAAATCGCAGAGTCAAAAGTTTTGACTATGGCTGATTTAATAGAAGAGATAGAGCATATTTGTTATTCTGGAACACGTCTTAATCTGGATTATTATATTGATCAGATTTTAGATGAAGACAAACAACAGGATATCTGGGATTACTTTATTTCTGCAGAAACAGACAGTATGAAAGTAGCACTAGCCGAGATGGGGGATGATTTTAGTGAAGAAGAATTACGACTTATGCGGATTAAATTCCTTTCGGAAGTTGCCAACTAGAAAATGTAGCATTCTTTTCTTAAAAGACCTCTTTTCACTCTGGAAAGAGGTCTTTTGTTTGTTAGCGTAGTATATAATTGTAAATGCGAAGACACCTTGAGCTATGGCTACAAAGTGTATTTAGACACTTTATCTGAAGTTTGTTCAATCTTATGCCCTGCCAATTCTTTGCTAAGGCCTTTTTTTATACAGGTGAAATCTTAATTTTGCGCAGCTAACGCCTTTTATGGCTTTTAGATAATCTGATTCTACCTGTTTGTTTAAGCTAACTGCATTGAGTAGAATCTGCCAACTCTGTTTTTATACATAACGTCTCTTATTCCTTTTTATGAAAATACTTATTCTTGGTTCTGGTGGTAGAGAGCATGCTTTAGCGTGGAAGATCAAGCAAAGTCCTTTGTGTTCACAGTTATTTGTCGCACCTGGAAATGCAGGAACTCATGAGATAGCAACTAATGTTGCTATTGGGGTGAATGACTTTACTGCCATTACGGATTTTGTGTTGAAGGAAGCCATTGAGCTTGTGGTAGTTGGTCCGGAAGAACCATTGGTACGCGGTATTCGAAATATATTTGAGGAAAGAGAAGATCTCAAACACGTGTTGATTGTAGGACCTGGTAAGGAAGGGGCTCAACTGGAAGGGAGCAAGGATTTTTCAAAGCAATTTATGCAGCGACACAATATTCCTACAGCCCGTTACCAGACATTTACTCCTGAACAATTAGAAGAAGGACTCGAATATATTGATAAGCAGGAATTGCCTATTGTACTCAAAGCGGATGGATTAGCAGCAGGAAAAGGTGTAATTATTGCGCAAAGCTATAAAGAAGCACATGAGACACTTACAGATATGTTGGCTCATCAGAAGTTTGGAGATGCCAGTAGCCGTGTAGTAATTGAACAATACCTGACTGGAATAGAGCTTTCTGTCTTTGTACTTACAGATGGTAAAGATTACAAAATATTGCCTGAAGCCAAAGATTACAAACGGATAGGAGAAGGAGACACAGGACTAAATACGGGTGGAATGGGTGCTGTTTCTCCTGTACCATTTGTGGATAGGGAATTCATGCAGAAAATAGATGAACGAATTATATGGCCAACAATAGAAGGTTTGTATAAAGAAAATATTTCCTATGTTGGCTTTATATTCTTTGGATTAATAAATGTAGATGGAGAACCTTATGTAATTGAGTATAATGCACGTATGGGTGATCCTGAAACAGAAGTAGTAATCCCTCGTATTCAGTCAGACTTAGTTGAGTTATTGGTCGCTACTGCTAATGGTACGCTGTCTGAAAAACGAATTCAGTTTGTGCCTCGTATTGCTACTACAGTAATGCTTGTTTCCGGAGGCTATCCGGGAGACTATGAAAAAGGAAAGGTTATCTCAGATACAGGAAAAGTGGAGAATGTACTGGTATTTCATGCAGGCACAAAACTAACTTCTGACAATCGGGTGGTAACAGATGGAGGACGTGTAATGGCGTTAACAGCATATGGAGCAGATATCCGTCAGGCATTGGCTAAGTCTAATCAGGCTGCAGAACGGATACAATGGGAGGGGAAATATTATCGCAAAGATATAGGATTGGATTTATTGAAGATAAGTAAGTAAATTTGATTTTGAAGGGTAAATTCAGAATCAGGAAACAACAGAAAGGATGAAGAGTATTGTTCTTCTAAATACATTAATCTTTTCGGTAGTTGGATGGGTCCTGGTTTTGAGTAAAGCTTTCAGAATTTTTTCCACGTAGGCGAAAGCCGATTTTATATAAAATAATATGGCATGTACAGGGTGTAGCACAGCTTCTAATGGAACTGGAGCAACCGGCTGCGAGACAGGTGGTTGCAATAAGATGAATGTTTTTGACTGGCTGGGGAATATGGATATTCCTTTGGAACAGCGTTTTAATATTATAGAAATACGCTTTAAAGGAGGACGGAAAGAGTTTTTTCGTAACTCAAATTATCTGGAATTATTTACGGGAGACCAGGTAATTGTAGAGGTACCAGGAGGACATCACCTGGGGATAGTTTCATTGCAGGGGGATTTGGTTCGTCTGCAAATGAAAAAGAAAGGTGTGCAGGATAATGAAGAAATCAGACAGATTTATCGGATCGCGACAGAAAAAGACATTGAAAAGCATGAACAGACAAAAGCTCGGGAATTGCCTACAATGTTTCGTACTCGTGAGATTATTCGTGACTTGAATCTACAAATGAAACTCTCAGATGTAGAATATCAGTCCGATAATACCAAGGCTACATTTTTCTACTCAGCAGATGATCGGGTTGATTTCAGAGAACTGATTAAGATTCTGGCTGCAGAATTTAAAGTACGGGTAGAGATGCGCCAGATTAGTTTGCGTCAGGAAGCTGGCAGACTGGGAGGCATAGGTTCCTGTGGTCGGGAATTATGTTGTTCCACCTGGTTGAATGATTTCAAAGCTGTATCTACAGTTGCTGCCCGATACCAAAATCTTTCGCTTAATCCAACAAAACTTTCCGGGCAATGCGGAAGGTTAAAGTGTTGCCTTAACTATGAGCTGGAGACTTATATGGAAGCTTTGCAGGGAATTCCTACAATAGAAGAGCCTCTGAAAACTAAAAAGGGCCATGCTTATTTACAGAAGACCGACATTTTTAAGAAGATTCTTTGGTTTGGATATCATGAAGAAACGACCTGGCATCCATTGGGTGTAGAACGTGTTAATGAGATTCTAATTATGAACCGAAATGGTATTACACCTGAATCATTATTCGAAAATGAACTGGCGATAATAGAAGCAGCTCCTATCAATAGTGATCTGGCCAAACTTGATAAGCGGTTGAATGATAAAGAGAAAGATAAAAAGAAATTTAAGAAGAAGCGCCGTTAAGCTTTTCTATTTTGAAAACTGATCTTTCTGAGAAAAATTTAGCGAAAATAAATCCAGCAGATCAATATAGCACAGGTTGTGTAGTATTGATTTGCTGGATTCTTATCTGTTACACGACTCTAGCTCCAAGTATACACATGATATTATCTCATTCTCTGATTACTATAAGAAAAAGGCTGATACAGATTTTTGGAATTTTTTTACTCGGACTTTGCTGGGCCTGTGATACAGAACGGGTGTATGAGCAATACCATGATATTCCTGAAAATCAATGGTTTATTGATAGCGTACAAACCTTTACTTTTACTATTGAAGATCCTTCTATTCCCTATAATATCTATTATAATATTCGAAATTCTGTCTCATATCCTTATTATAACCTGTTTGTAACCTACTATCTGACAGATGCCAGCGGAAAACAACTGTCATCTCAACTACAGGAGTTACTATTGATGGATACACAGACAGGGAAGCCTCTTGGAGAAGGTCTGGGGGATATATTTGATAATCGGGTTATCTCGCTTACTAAATTTAAGTTTCCACAAAAGGGTGCATATACATTTAAAATCAAACAGTATATGCGGAAAGATCCACTTCCAGAGGTTATGAGTGTTGGAATTCGCGTAGAAAAAGCCAACCAGTAAACGACTAAAGTCAGACATGGTTAGACTCTTTGGAAACAGGCTAAGATCGGCTTTAATGAGTAGATAATCTTTTTGATGCCCTGTTGCCTCCGAACTAGAATATGATGAAAACAAAATTCCTTCCATTATTTCCACTTACTCTCGTAGCTTATCCCCGAGAAAGGATAAACCTGCATATTTTTGAAGCTCGCTATCAGCAACTGATCAATGAGTGTCTACAGAATGGTACTACATTTGGTATACCAGCTTTTATAAATAATCAGATTCAACAATATGGCACTGAAATGCGTGTGACCAATCTGCGCCAGCGTTATGATGATGGGAAGATGGATATTGAAACAGAAGGACTGGAGGTATTTAAAATTCAGCGTTTTGAGAATCCTACAAGCGGTAAACTATATGCTGCTGGTGATGTGGAAATCTTAACAATTTGGGGAGATCCTCAATCTGAACTGGTAGCAGAACTAATGTCTAAGGTCAAAATATTGTATAAGTTGCTGCAGGCTGAATTAAAGTTACGAATTACCGATTATGACTATTTTTCATATCATATTGCACACAAGGTAGGACTCTCTGTGGAAAGCGAATATGAGTTATTAAAAATAACTTCAGAAAAAGACCGGCAACGCTATTTGTTGAAGCATTTGGAAAAAACTATTCCCGTAATGGAAAATATGGAAGCTATGAAAGAACGGATTCGAATGAATGGTCATTTTAAACACTTTGATCCTCTGAACTTTTGAGAATGCTTAAAAAAATGGGCTGTGTAAAATAGAAAGCGTTGCTATTTTTATACTTTTGCGACGTTGAACTTTGTATACCGTTATTTATCATATAATTATCCTAAACCATGACAACTGAAATCTTTTCAAAAATAGCCCAGCAACTCTCAGAAAAGGGCTTCACTGTTGCCTCTTCTGATTTTACCCGTCCCTGGGGTGGCTTTTTTGTAATAGATGAATCCCAGACTCAAAAATTTATTGAAACCTATTTTCCATCTCTGCCTGCAAATAGCCTTCTGCAGGGAGCACGGTTAAGTCCTAAGATTCTGGTAGTAGGACCTCAGAAACGTTTATCCTGGCAATACCATTTCCGTCGTGCGGAAGTATGGCGTGTAGTAGATGGCCCTATAGCCGTTGCTCAAAGTGATACCGATGAGCAAACCGAACCTAAAACATACCAGAATGGTGAACTGATAACTCTTAAACAAGGAGAACGCCACCGGTTGATTGGATTGGATACATGGGGTGTTGTTGCAGAAATCTGGCAACATACAAATGCCGATCATCCATCTGATGAGGCTGATATTGTGAGAGTGCAGGATGATTTTAGTCGCTAAGAATTTAACTCCCCGGAAATCTGTTTTCGGGGAGTTTTTGTATAGACATGTTCGTGGCAAATAAATGCGTATCTATAAATATCTGATTTCATGTTTTATTCTAACTTCGTTTTTTATGGTGGGATGCCAGAAAGAAGAGAAGGATGTAGAGGATATGCGTAGTATGCTGACTCTGGTAAACACAATACGTACTGCCGGATGTCAATGCGGGTCTGACTGGATACCTCCTGCACAAGAGTTAACATGGAACGATACACTGGCTAGTGCTGCTGATAACCATGCCTTAGATATGGATAAGAGAGACTATTTTGACCATATCTCTCCTGAAGGTACTTCTCCTATTCAACGGGCTCAGCAGGTTGGTTATTCCGGATTATATATTGGTGAAAATATCGCCCGGGGATATTCTTCTATGCAGAGGGTAATAGATGACTGGAAAGCAAGCGAAAGTCATTGTAAAACTATGATGGATACATTGTATACTGAAATGGGTGCGGGTAGATCCGAGACTTATTGGGTGCAGGAATTTGGCAGTCGCTAGGCTTTCTACTTTTTCTTTTCAAATACCCAGTCACCTTCTTTTCGGATACATACCAGACCTGTAATAGCAGGCATATTTAATTTCTGTAATGCTAGTTTCAATTCCTTCGCTCGTTTTCCAGAGTCATTAGTATCCAATGCCAGTAATTTATTGATCATTGTTTGTTCATCCGCTTGGGGTTGGGATAATACTTTCTGTATATCTTCAAATCGTGCCCTTCCATGATGAATCAGATCTACTAAGACTATACATACTTTGAAGGATTGCCCATTTATATCTAATGCTGAGAAACCTGCTTCCTGACTCTTACTCCAATAGCTGTTTAAGATTTGTTTAGCCCACTTTATAGCTAATCGCACCTGTATTGTTCTGAAGGATGTGTCAGAATCTACCAGATAAAGGAATTTGGCTGCATTGATAAGTTCCTTATCATCAATTCGGCTAGAGTCTGGATTGAGAAGCTGGCGAAGTGGATGAGGGCGAGCTTCATTTGGGCGGGGCATAAAATCTGATGTTCGGTACATTCTCCTGGAAACCGTATCCCTGAACTGTCTGTACTTGTCTGTGATAGTCAGATTGGGAAAAAGGGCATGTCCTTTAGGCGAAATAAGTACTTGCCTGAAATATTCTGCAAATGTACTGTCTTTACCACGCCCATTGGCTGCAAACTGTAAAAAGCCAAAAGAGAAGCCTACAGGGTCATATGTATTCAAACCTCTGAATAAGCCACCTTCACAGTCGCTGATTGGTTTAAGAAAAAATTGCCAGAGTTGTATATCTGTTATTGTTGGGATAGTATAAGGTTTTTGAGTCTGAAAGAAGTTGTCTTTCTTTTCCAGAGTATCGATCTCCTTTTTAAATAATGAAGTTTGAATCAGTAATGGCAGGTTACAGATACCATGAAGTGTTTTAGCGCCATATGTGTATCTCATATGGACTCCCAGTAAACGTTGTTGGGAAGTTTCCGGCGAAGAATAGGTACATAACGTATCTGACTGTACTATTTTCTGCTTAGTCTTCTTTTGAAAGACAGTGTCTGTTTTCTGGTATAGATAAATGGTTAATTGGCTAGTACTATCATATAGTGTTCGGAATGGCTTAATTTGACTCATTCCCTGAAAAGAGAATAAAATAGTCAAAGAAAAAGAGAACACTATTTTGCCAATAGACATATACATAGGATAATTAGTCAGAACAAACTGTATCAGGGTTTTCCCTGAATTTTCTTTTTGGGGTATTCTACTGATGTAAATAGTACAAAAAAACAAAAAATTTGTGCAATAAGATACTAGGTATCACTAGTAGTTTCTCACCATACAAAACAACTTCAGTAATAATAATCCTCTTTCACTACTATCAATCTATTTTATGAAAAGAATTTTATTAGTATTTGTTTTGGCTGGTCTACTAAGTGCATGTCAGAAAGAAGCGAGTGTTTCTGTAAAGTCCGAAGTAAAAGCCAACTGGTCATCTTCCGCTCAATGGGCTACCTGGACCAATGGTGGGTATACTTTATATAATAACATCTGGGGAAGTGGAGCAGGGGCACAAACAATCTGGGCTAATTCATACAGCAATTGGGGTGTATGGGCAAACCATCCCAACACAGGAGGTATTAAATCGTATCCTAATGCTACCAAATATGTTGGCAAAAAATTGAGTGCGTTGTCTACCTGTTCTAGTACATTCAGTGCTACTACACCAAGTGGTGGTGCTTGGGAGTCTGCCTATGATATTTGGGATAGTGCTAATGCGTATGAGATTATGTTATGGATGAACTATACAGGAACATCCAGCGGTAGTGGTAATGTAAAACCTATCTCCTATAATTGGAGTGCAGCAGGCGATGCCGTTCCTGTATTTACTAATGTGAATGTAGGAGGACGTACCTGGAATGTATTCCGGGGAAATAATGGCTCGAATGAAGTTTTCTCTTTTTTGGCTACTACTAAAACAAATAATGCAACGGTAGACATTAAAGCTATACTGAACTGGATTAAGAGTAAAGGATGGATAGGTGATATTACTGTTGGCAATGTGCAGTTTGGGTATGAGATCACCTCATCCAATGGAGGACTTAATTATACTACAAACAGTTTTTCTGTGACTGCAAACTAACAAATATATATTTTGGATTGGCGCTAAAAGTCGGATTCAGTTACTGAGTCCGGCTTTTTTTATATAATGGTAGAAAAATCGAATTGTGATTTTATAGCTTTTTGTTTGATTATATGTATGGGATATATGTTTTTTGTAAAATATAATACTGATTTTTTGTTGTTATGCCGTAAAATATTTTGATGTTAGTGTAGAAGGTTTAATTTTACTATTCAACACTTCCTACCATACATCCTATGACGTTTTCATTTAAACTACCACTATGGGTTTGTGTAATCCTTGGATCACTTCTACTGTGTTACACACCAGACCCATCTTTTGCAAATAATCCCACCTCATTTGCTGATTCGCTAAAAGTTACCCTTACTGAGGGAACTAATATGGCGATAAGTATATCTCCAGATCGAAAATGGCTGGCATTGGATGTTCAGGGAACCATCTGGGTACTATCTGTAACAGGAGGCGAAGCACATCCGGTTACAGATGCTTTTGGTGATAATCGCCAGCCAGCCTGGTCTCCGGATGGGAGTCAGATTGCTTTTCAGTCGTTTCGGGATGGAACTTACCACATCTGGACAGTAAAGAAAGATGGAAGTGGATTGAAGCAACAAACATTTGGTGTGTATGATGATCGTGAACCTCATTGGGCGCCAGACGGAAAGAGTCTGGTCTTTTCTTCTGACAGAGCTGACAATTATGATATCTGGCAACTGGATATGAAATCAGGTAAGATAATACAACTTACAACAGATATCGCAAATGATTACTGTCCAGCCTATAATGCTGAAGGTACACGTATAGTATTTATCTCTGAACGTAGTACAGGTCCTGGTGTTTATGTGAGAGAGGATAATGGAAAAGAGAATTTGGTTTCTAAGGTAGATGGAAAGTTATCTGCACCTGCCTGGAATAGTACAGGTACACATATATCCTATAATGCCTTTTCTGCGCAAGGCAGCTTTCTGGAACAGATTCGTGTATCTGATGGTAATAAACTTATCTTGAGTGATCCACAGGAGGATGTTTTTCCTTTTCGAGCTGAGTGGTTATCTGCCGATGAGTTTTTGTATAGTGCAGATGGACAAATCAAACGAAGGAAAGTAGGGAAAAAAGGCTTTAAGAGTATTCCTTTTAAAGCAATTGTAACCATACCAAAACGAAGCTATGCTCGTAAAAGATATATTCTTGATAACCATGGTTCTATGGCCGTTAAAGGTATCAAAGGCCCTGTGGTATCACCTGATGGGCGACGGATTGCCTTTGCTGCATTAAGTGATATCTGGATATTGGAAAACGGAAAGGCTGAACCTATGGCAATTACCCATGATCCTTACCTGGATGTTGATCCTGCATGGTCGCCGGATGGTTCACACCTGGTATATATCTCTGATCGTAATGGTGGGATGGATCTTTGGATACGTAATATGAAGACTGGAAAAGATAGTTGCCTGGTAGATCTGCCGGATGATCTCAACTTTCCTGCCTGGTCGCCAGATGGTACTAAAATTGCCTTTTATCAAGGCGATCCACGCAATGCATGGGGGAGAGGGACATTGAGTCTGATCAATTTATCTTCTGGAAAGATTGAGAAAGTACATGAATCATTGTTCGTTCCCAGTCAGCCAAGCTGGTCTGCTGATAATAAGACGATTGCTATTTCATCACTACAAGTGTATTCATCCCGGTATCGTGAAGGAGTTAGTGAGATTTTGCTGGTATCTCTGGATGGAAAGCGTGATCGGTATGTTTCACCTGTCCCTGACAATACATTGGCAATGCGGGGAAAGAATGGTCCTGTATGGTCTCCTGATGGGAGTAAAATGGCTTATACACTGGATGGGCTGTTATGGATGGTACCTGTAGATCTATCCGGAAATTTGATCGGACCTCCTATGCGTCTGACTAATGAATTGGCAGAAGTACCTAGCTGGACAGGTGACTCTCAGCGTATTGTTTTTTTGGCTACTGACACACTGAAACAAGTATCTGTTACAGATGGTAAAATAGAAGTTATTCCTATGCATCTTACCTGGCAGTATAAACAGCCCTCAGAACGTATCGTAGTACATGCCGGTCAGTTATTTAATGGGCTTTCTGCTACTTATCAGAAAGATGTAGACATTGTGATTGACGGCAATCGAATTAAAGAAATAGTTCCTCATCAGACAGGACGTACAGGGAAGGTAATTGATGCATCTGACAAAACGGTAATTCCTGGGTTATTTGAGATGCATACTCATCAATATGCCATGACGGGAGAGAAACAAGGCAGACTTTGGTTATCCTATGGTATTACCTCTATACGAGAGCCTGGAGCAGATCCTTATGACGCATTGGAACGAAAAGAATCGTGGGCAAGTGGCGTACGAAAAGGTCCCCGACAATTTTTTACAGGAGGGCTTACTGATGGCAGCCGTATCTACTATGGTTTAGCTACCAGCATTCATTCGGAAGCTCATCTGGAACTGGAATTAAAGAGATCTATTCGTTTAGAATATGATCTGATTAAAACCTATGTACGTATGCCTGATTTGATGCAGCAACGGATCACAACCTTTGCACATGCACATGGGATTCCGGTTTCGTCCCATGAAATTTATCCGGCAATGGGTTATGCTGTTGATGCAGTGGAGCATATCGGCGGAACTAGCCGCAGAGGATACTCCCCTAAGATCTCAGCTGTAAATCGTACCTATCAGGATGTAATTGAACTATTAGCAAAGTCAGAAATGAATATCACTCCTACAGCTGCTTTGCAAGGTGGTTTTCATGCTATGGCGGCCAAATATCCTGCATTATATGAGAATCGTCAGTATACAACCTTTTATTCTCCTGAATTCACTGCCAGTATGAAAGCTAGTACAGGACAGATTGCTAAATTGTATCCCGGTTTCCTGACAAATTTTGCCAGCCTCCAGAGTACTGTAAAGCGCCTGATTGCTGCTGGTGCCCATGTGACAACCGGAACAGATAGCCCTTTTGTCCCCTATGGTACCAGCTTACATACCGAACTACAATGCTGGGTAGATGGGGGTGTTACCCCATTTGAAGCACTTCGATCAGCCACTTTATGGGCAGCAGAAGCTGTCGGCGTTAGTAAGGATCTCGGATCGGTAGAGCCTGGCAAGCTTGCCGATCTGGTCATTGTAACAGGTGATCCCCTCACACAAATCCGGGATGCCTGGAATGTGGAGACTGTAATTAAGAATGGTGAAGTATATTCCCTGGAAGAATTACTGAAGAGACCCTGAAGTTAGATCACAATAAGAAATGCAAAAACGTATTATGTTTATTCATAATGCCTTTTTGCGTTTCTTTATAGGATAATAGATTAAATAGTTCAGTCCAATGGATGATTTATATGAACAACTAAAAACGGAGTTAGTACGACATGAGTCGTTAACAGAAGAAGAATGGGAATTTATAAAAGCAAAATTCTCCTATAAGGCTATTGTAAAATCTGATTTTCTGTTGAAACAAGGACAGATGTGTCATTCTTTGAGTTTTGTGTGTACAGGTTTGCTCAGAACTTATAGTTTGAATGAAGGTGGTAGTGAAGTTACTACCCATTTTGGCTATCATGATTCATTTGTAGTCTCATTTCCAAGTTTTAGGAATCAACATCCCTCCTTTGAGAATATTAGAGCTTTAACAGATAGTCAATTGCTGGTGATAGAGTATAAAGATGTACAAGACTTGTTTAATCATTTGCCTAAGTGGGAATCTATCTACAGAAAAGTTATAGAAGAAGCTTATGCCTGTATGGAAGAACGAAACTATATTCTTCAGATGCTTCCTGCAGGTAAACGCTATGAGTTACTGATTCAGAATGCACATCCTGTTATTTTGCAGAAAGCACAATTGGGATATATTGCCTCTTATCTGGGTATTACACAGGAAACGCTAAGTCGTATTAGAAAGCGGCTGACTCAAATTACTTTTTGACTTTTGTCAAAAGATACCTTTTGGTCTGCCTCTACTTTTGCCTTCATATCAAGAATAATCAATATATGAAGACACTTATTATCAATGGACATCCCAATAAAAATAGCTATTGTTCACAATTAGCTGCTGCCTATTATAGTGGAGCACAAAAAAGAAATAGTGAAGCCCATCTATTGCATCTGTATGAACTACATTTTGATGTAAGCCTAAAAGACGGATATTCTGGAAATCTATTGGAACCGGATTTGCTTCGGGCGCAGGAACTAATTACATGGAGTGATCACATTGTATTTGTATACCCAACCTGGTGGTGGACAATGCCTGCTTTGCTGAAAGGTTTTATTGATAGAGTATTTGTGCCTGGCTTTGCTTTTAAGTATGAATCAGATAAGCCCCTGCCTGAGAAATTGCTAAAACACAAAACTGCTACCTTACTGGTCACTATGGATAGTCCTAAATGGTATTATCGATGGTGGATGAAAAATGCCGGACATTGGGTTATGAAACAAGGTGTACTGGCTTTCTGTGGGATAAATAAAACCAAAGTAGTCACCATCGATCAGATTAGGAAGCTTACACCGCAGCAACGTCATCGGTGGATTGAAAAAGTGGAAGCCATTGCTATGCAAAGATAGCTTTTTAGAGTTTCCTTATCTCAGATTCTGATAGTAATAAGTCTGAGATAAGGAAGATAAGACCTGGGTTTTACTGATTTCTGACAGATGGTTTACCATCCACATAAGGTTTAATATTAGCTTCACATAGCTCTACTATTTTCTGGATACGAGCCTTTCGCAATTCAGGACTTTTGAGATCCATATGGCGGACGTAAGTAAATTTGTTGGAGTTGCTTAGCTTTTGAAAGAACTCCCATGCCTTGGGATAAGCCTGTAATGCTTCCTGAAGATCTGATGGGAGAGCAGTTTCTGCTTTTAAGCTATAAGCAGCGTCCCATTGTCCTGTTTTTTTTGCATCTTCAATAAACTTTATTCCAGCTTCTGTCATTTTACCATCTGCAATCAACTTTTCACATCGGTTACGATTGACCAATGACCAGATACTACCCAAACGTCGCGGCGTAAACCGAAGAGTATAACTTTGTTCATCCAGCGTTTTACGTACACCATCAATCCAGCCAAAACAAAGTGCTTCTTCTACGGATTCGTCATACGACAGAGTAGGCTTGCCTGTACCTTTCTTGTAAAAAACCAGATAGATCTCTTTCTCTGACTGGTAATGGGTTTCCAGCCATGTTCTCCATTGAGTCCGGTCTTCTGCATAAAACGTTTTCATGAGTAACTTCTGATGTTGTATTTTATTGAAAATATCATCTGTTGAAAACGAATATACTAAACATTACGAATTTGACTCCAGTATCTTTTTCAGATTTTCCAATAGTTGCTGCCAGCCATCTCCTGTTGTTTCAGAGATTACATTATCCTGGGTTATTGCAAGCCGACTTTGATTTCCTTCTTGTGTAATTTCATAGGTGATCGTAGCGTAATTTTCTGGAGCATCTGCTGTTCCTGAAACAGAACTCCAATAAGTATGCTGAAATCTGTTCTCTGGTTCTAGTTGTAGTATAGTACCTTTATCAATATATGAATTTCCCTCCCATTCGCCATGATAAACAATGGGTCCTCCAACTTTCCATTCAGATTCAACTGTTGTACCGAAGAAGAGTTGTTTGATCATCTCAGGATCTGTAATGGCGTGCCATACCTTGGCAGTTGGTGCATTGATCAGAATTGATTTCTGAACTGTTGTGGCTTGTGTCATGGTTTGTTATTGTTTGATTATAATGCAAAAATACCTCGGAGTATGAGCTTGAGATTGCATCAAACGGATAAAAACTAATATATGCAGGAGAGTGCTTTATGGTAGGATAAGGTCTTCCTTGGATAGGGTACTAGTATTTTGATGGACTAGAGAATGTGCTATTCAATATAGTCCTGAAACAATTATTTATTCCGTAGTTTTTGTGGAGTGATACCAAATTTTTTGCGGAAGGCATTATTAAAATGTTGAGGAGAAGAATAACCTAGTTCATAGGCTATTTCACTGGCTGTTTTAGCAGTATCCAGTAGTAATTGTCTGGCTTGAAGCAATCGGTGATCTGCCAGATATCCAAAAATAGTCGTCTGATAAATTTCCTTGAATCCTCGTTTTAGCTTGTATTCATTAAGACCTACAATCCGGGCTAGTTCTGAGAGGCTGGGTGGCGTATCCATATGCTGTTCCATATATGTACGGGCATAATGAATCTGGTCTTGTTCTCTGGGACCTTTACAATAGATAGTCTGGTGGGATTTTTGTTCTGCTTTGTCATAGGATTCTGCCTGCAGAACCAGAATCTCGATGCTTTTGGAAAGCATAAATAGTTTTTTGAGTCCACCTGTATAACGACAGTGCAAAATATCCTGGATAGCTTTCTTCAGTTCTGGTGTAATTGATTGTGAATTAGGCGATAATACAACAGGATTTCCTTCCATCATTCGATCTGCAAAGCGTTTGAGTATATCGTTTCCGTCTTCTGCAATACTTAGAAATCGTTCTGGAGAAAAATGTATTTTAAAGGTTTCTCCAATCAAGTCTCCATTTTGGAATGTATTGTGAACCTGAGGCGTGTAAATTATATTATGCTGGGCACCTTTGACATTGTATACCTGACCTGCATGCCGGATCAGGTAGCTTCCTTTCATATTAAATTCCAGGCATACTTTGTTGTCATTGTTTTTCTTTTCGAAAAAGAAATAATCATCAAAGTAGTGCTTGGTGTAATGAATAGCTATATCATCCCACTGCCAGTGTTTTACATCTGCCTTCCCATAAGGTAGCGCCAAAGTCTTGATTTCCTCAGTTAAGTCAGAAGATAGCACTGACATCTGGCCATGTTCGTAAAATAGATGTTGGGGAACTTCAGGAATAGCTGTTGTTATCATGATTTGTGGTTTTTATGCCATAAACATAATCCAAGAAACAACTTTTTGAGAGAAGATGCAAACATCCCTCTATGCCAATTGGTAAGAAGTGTTTGTTATGCGAACAGTGAAGACCTTTAAGCATGTTACAGTAGCTTTAATAAGCTACTGTAAAACGTTGTTTGGGAAACTGTTTATTTTCCAGTTCATCAATCAATGCTACTGCCAGATCTTCTGCAGAAATACGACTTGTACCATTGGCATCAAATACAGGGTTGTCGGTTCCGGTGCGGTATTGTCCTGTACGTTTACCAGAAGTACCTGCATGCATTTCTATTGCCGGACTTAAGAATGTCCATTCAATATCCTTTTCTTCTTTGATGATATTCAGGTAATCTCTTGCAGCCAATGCACCTGGCTTCCACTCGGCCGGGAATTGAGGGGTATCAATCAGTTGGGTATCAGGTGCTACATATAGGCTACCTGCACCACCTATTGTAAGAAGGCGTTTAACGCCTGCCTTTTTGGTAGCTTCCTGAATAGATTTAGATCCTTTTAGAAAATCTTCGTAGATAGCAGGATTGGTCCAGCCTGGATTATAGGCGCTAAGTACGGCATCATTGTCTGCTAGTAAAGGCACTAACGCCTCTGTATTCATAATGTCACATGCTTTTACAATCAGATGTGGATGGTGTGTTGTGATTTTTTCGGGATGTCGTACAATGGCTGTTACATAGTGATCCCGTTGCAGGGCTTCTGTGAGCAGGTGAGAGCCAACAAATCCGGAGGCTCCAATGATAGCTATTCTCATAGATTCATGTGTTAAAAAATGAATATAAATATCTGTCTAAATACTTATACCAACAACTTTAGATTATGTCAATCTGGAATTTAAATATTTCGAATACTAGCTACTTTGCAGGTTTGCCATTAATATCTTCAAGAACTGTTGCAAGTTTCTTATAGTAAGTATCTAATTGACTTTCATACGCATCTGTATTTTCCAGAAGTGCTTTGTACATCAATTCATAACTTTTGATTCGGAGATCACAATACTGAATCAGTTTTTGGTTTTTAGCATGGAAACTTTCTGGAAGGTTTAGTTTGTCCACTTCTTTTACTAGTTGCAGGTTCTGCTTCCAGTATACAAGTCCAGTATCTCTCACAGAGATAAGTAATTGATCTCTGGGGGTACTTTCTGGCATCTCATATACCCTGAGGGCTACTGCCTGGCGGTCATAGAAATTTTGCATACGGGTATCATATTCACCAATAGGATTTGGGATATAGGTATAGACAACAAACGAAAATAGAATGATCAATAACGTTATTCCTCCAAGAGAGAAAGTATTTAATTGTTTCTGAGTAGGTTTGAGAAGACTAGGAGAAAGTGCATATCCAATTACAATTCCACCAACCAGACCACCGATATGGGCAGCATTGTCTATCCCGCCACGGAGCCCTCCCACAAGGTTGTAAATAACAAAAACAGATATGCTACCCAACAAGGATTGCCGGCTTTCTTTTTCTATGAGATTAGTGGTGAGCATGGCCAGAAATACGCCATACATCCCAAATATCGCCCCAGATGCCCCTGCACTTACTGTAAGGTCATGCCACCATAGGCTCGCCAGACTGGCTGTGAGACCTGTGAGTAGATAGGCTGTTAGAAAGCGAAGTTTCCCCAGAAAAGGTTCTAATAATGCTCCAATAAACATCAGAGCATACATATTCATAAGGAGATGAAAAATGCCAATATGAATGAATACACAGGTAAGCAAGCGCCACCATTGATTATCTAATGTATAAGGTTTAAAGTTAGCTCCCCATTGGATGAGGCTATCCGTATCTGGTTCAATAATTCCTACACCAGCTAATGCCATTGCTATAAAGATGACAATGTTCAGAATGATAAGTATAGGTGTAACAAAATAACCTTCTACAGGTACAAACGCCCAGAGCCATCCACGATCTGTAGGTAAAGCAGTTTCATGGTATGCTTCTGATGTCTCCATCGGTAGAGTAGAAGGCAACTCTGAAGCTTGTTGTGTTAGATCTTCTGGTTGTATTGCACTTTGTAGCTCTTCTATTGTTTGAATAAGGATTAGTATATTTTCTTTGTTTCTGTCTGCTATTGTATTTGAGTTTGTGACAGACTCACTTTGAAGATAAGCTTTATCTTCTTCAAGTGTAATTTGAACTTCATATTCTATCGTATCTTCTGACAATACATGCGCAAAAAAACTACTCTGATTTATATATGTTTTTTCCCATCCAAGTTTCTGTGCAGCTTTTTGTGCAAGTACCAGAAAATGTGTTCCAGGTAAAGAATTGAGTGTATATGTTTGGGTATATTTTGGGGAAGAATGACGTGTCATATTATAAAGGCTTTTTGCAAGCTAAACTATCATAAGGACTTGGTCAAGTATGAAATTGTATTTTGTCTGATATTCAGTGGAATGGCTCATTTGAGATACTATTAGGTGTTTTTGATACAAAGGATAGACACAGAGTTACCTAAATAATTGATCTTGTATAAAAAGAAAAAATATCTATATTATACTAACTAGTGATTGCGTTTAGATCTATCTTGCAGTTAATTTGAAGTAATAGTCTGTAAATCCCACTCCAATGTACATGTTACCACTCCATGTGGTTTTAACCGTCGTAAAAAATTTAATCTTCACTATGAAAAAGTTGTTTTTGGTTACGCTTCTTTTTATAGCGTTTAGCCAGTCATTTGCTCAGAAATTATTTGTTGCCAAAGAAAATGGATTGTATGGGTATGTTGATGCCAATGGAAAGTGGGTAATCGAACCTTCCTTTGATGATGCAGATCCATTTTCTCATGGATTTGCTGCTGTGAAAAGCAAAGGTCTTTGGAGCTTCATTGATAAAAAAGGGAAATTGATTACTCCTTATCGTTTTTCGTCTGCTCGCAACTTTGATGGTAGTGTAGCTGTAGTTGAATTTAGTAATACTCCAGGCAAGCATGGATTAATTGATACAACGGGAAGTCCTGTTGGAAAGGCTATATTTGGCGCTATTCGCAAATTCTCAGCTGAGGGATTGGCTATGGCAAAGTCTGAAAGTGGAGATTGGGGATTTATAGATAAAACAGGTAATTGGGTGATACAGCCTGCATATGGTGGGTTACGTGATTTTACGAGTGGTTTGGCTATGGCCAGGTCAAATAGTATGTGGGGTTATCTGGATACAAAAGGACAATGGGCCATTGAACCAAAATATGATCACATCATTCCTTTCAGAGATGGTGTTGCTTTTGTTCTGGAAAAAGAAGGTTGGATAGTGATTGACAAGAAAGGGCAGCGTCTAGGCAATCTGTCATTTTCAGTTGTAAAAGCCTTTTCAGATGGAGTCGCTGTGGTAAGAAATTCAAAATGGGGTGTGGTAGACAAGCAGGGAAATTGGGTAGTACAGCCAACTTTTGGCTTTCTTAGTCCTTTTACAGGAGGCTTGGGAAGAGCACGTGAAAATAACAAATGGGGTATGATCGATAAGTCTGGTAAGTGGGTGGTTAAGCCACAGTATGACAATATATTGGGAGCTTCAGAGGGAATTGCACGAGTACAAAAGTCTGGACTTTGGGGATATATGGACATGGAAGGAAACGAGATTGTTGAACCTAGGTTCCAATCTGCTGAAAAGTTTGTAAATGGTAGTGCTATTGTCAAGGTCAATAACAAATGGGGGATTATCGATAAAAGTGGTAAGTTTACCGTAGACCCCAAGTTTGACAAATTGAGATCGTTATTGAGTACAGATGAGGAGGAAGATGGAGAATAAAAGATTATTAGTATAAAGAAAAGGGAGTAAGATTGGTTACTCCCTTTTTTCTGCTTTCCCACAAACTTTTAGGTAAGCACATTCTTGCCTTCCGATTTTTTTGCATACATTTTAACTTTGAAGTTGTTTAGTATTTATTAAGAGGTTGGATTTTACGTAAAAAACGAATAGAGAAAGCCATATAGAGAAATGCAGTCCAGTTAGGCGCCTTCTTCTCAAACCGAATTAATAAGACTTTGAAACTG